>NZ_JBCPGE010000022.1:0-74858 GCF_040914025.1 Ruminococcus sp. RTP21484sp1_RTP21281st1_A8_RTP21281_210402 | reverse complement strand
ATTCCATTAGGATGTAACATGTATGTAGTTTTGAAGGTACAGAACGGAAACGGTAGCCGGTTGGTTATCGTTTTTTTGTTATTAAATTCTGAAGAATATCAATTAAGGTTGCCTGCCCACTGGATTTGTAATATAATGGGAACGTTGAAAAATCGAAAAGAATAAGATCTGCTGTCACGTTTTAAACATAAATATACAAGGCTGTCAGCAGAGAAGAGGATGAAAAAATGAGCAGATTATCAGTGGTTTTGCCAGCTTATAACGAAGAACTGATGGTAGGAAAAACCTGTCGTGTTCTTCATGAAGTATTAGCAGAAGCCGGCATTTCCTACGAACTAGTTGTTGTTGACGATGGCTCAAAAGACAAAACCTGGGAAGAAATCACCAAAGCCGGAGAAAAAGATGGAAATGTTCTTGGCGTTCATTTTTCCAGAAATTTCGGAAAAGAAGCAGCAGTATATGCAGGAATGGCCCAGGCTACAGGAGATGTGGTGGCAGTTATGGATTGTGATCTGCAGCACCCGCCGGAAACTTTGATTTCCATGTACCATCTCTGGGAGCAGGGATGGGAAGTAATCGAAGGCGTAAAGAAATCAAGAGGAACGGAAAGTCTGCTTCACAAAGAGAGCGCTGGCTTTTTCTATGGAATCATGTCCAAGGCTACAGGTGTGAATATGCAGAATGCTTCGGATTTCAAAATGATGGACAGGAAAGCAGTGAATAGTATTCTTTCTATGCCAGAACGAAATATGTTTTTCCGTGCGACCTCATCCTGGGTGGGATTTAAGACCACTTATGTGGAATTTGAGGTGCGGGACAGAGAAGCTGGACAGTCTAAGTGGTCTACCTGGTCCTTGATAAAATACGCGTTTACCAATATTGTGGCTTTTACTACAGCACCGTTGCAATTTGTAACGGTCGTAGGAGGGGCATGCTTTGGATGCTCCCTGATTTTGATTATTTATTCGCTGGTACAATTTTTTGCCGGCAGAGCGGTAGAGGGATATACAACTACCCTTATCGTTCTTTTGCTTATTGGAAGCGCTATTATGCTCAGTCTTGGAATCATCGGCTATTATATTGCAAAAATATACGAAGAAGTAAAACGGCGTCCACGTTATATCATTTCCCAGATTCTTCGTGGAAAAGAGGATGTCTATCAGGAGGTAAACCATGACTGCTCTCATTAAGAAACTGTATGCCAGTGATGTGGTACGTTATGTGTTTTTTGGAGGATGTACTACACTGGTGAATTTGGTGAGCTTTTTTCTTCTGCGCCAGGCAGGAGTTCAAAGAGATCTTGCAAATGTGATCTCGATTATTCTGGCAATTCTTTTTGCTTATGTGGTAAACTCTAAATTTGTTTTTCAGGACAAATGCGAGACTTTGAAAGACCATATCCGTCCATTCTGCAAATTTGTCGGAGCGAGAGGTGTAACAATGGTGATCGAAGTAGCAGGCGTATGGTTCTTTGCAGAGATCATACACATGAATGATATGGCCGGCAAATTTATCACCCAGTTTGTAGTTCTGGCATTAAATTACATATTCAGTAAATTCCTGGTATTTACCAGCGGGAGGAAATCATGACATTAGAAGAAACACTTAAACAGATAAAGCCTCTGAATGAGGAAAAAATGAAAACAGCCAGAAGACGATGGGATAGCATCGCCAAGCCTCTCCATTCCCTTGGAAAAATGGAAGATCTGATTACGCAGATCGTTGGAATTACAGGGGATGAGAAAGTGGATCTTGGAAAAAAGGCTCTTGTTGCCATGTGTGCAGACAATGGCGTGGTAGAAGAGGGGGTTACCCAGACAGGACAGGAAGTCACTGCAATTGTAGCAGATAATTTTGTAAAAGAAACCACTACCGCATGTGTAATGTGCCACCAGTGTGGAGTGGATGTAAAGCCAGTAGATGTGGGAATGGTAAGAGATACTACAGCACGTACAGATCTGAAAGTTATGTATGGAACCCGCAATATGACGAAAGGTCCGGCTATGACAAGAGACGAAGCCATAAAGGGAATTGAAGCAGGAATTGCTATGGTAGAAGAACTGAAGGCTCAGGGGTATCGTCTTTTTGCAACTGGTGAGATGGGAATTGGAAATACCACAACCAGCAGTGCAGTTGCATCTGTGCTTCTGGGGCAACCTGTGGAAACCATGACTGGCCGTGGTGCAGGACTTTCCAGCGATGGGCTTACCCGCAAGATTCAGGCGATTAAGAAAGCCATTGATTTAAATAAGCCGGATGCAAAAGATTCCATAGACGTGCTTGCAAAAGTTGGAGGTCTTGATATCGCAGGAATGGCAGGTGTGTATCTTGGTGGAGCTGCATTACAGATTCCGGTTCTTATTGACGGTTTTATTTCCGGAGTTGCCGCACTTGTAGCAGCCAGACTTTGCCCGGAGGCAGCGGATTATATGATCGCCAGTCATGTGTCCAAAGAACCGGCAGCACATCTTGTTCTGGATGAGCTTGGAAAAGAAGCTGTGCTTCATGCTGACATGTGTCTTGGGGAAGGCACTGGAGCCATTGCCCTTTGTCCGTTTCTTGATATGGGAGCTACTCTTTACAATACATTAAGTACATTTGATGATATTCACGTGGACCAGTACGAGGAGCTGAATTAATATGATGACAGTCGTGACCGGAGGAAGCGGAAGCGGAAAATCTGCTTTTGCAGAAGATAAAATAGTATCTTTTGGACCGGCAAAAAGAATCTATATTGCAACCATGCATCCATATGACGAGGAAAGTCATAAGCGTGTGGCACGTCATCGGAAAATGCGTGCAGGAAAAGGATTCGAGACAATTGAATGCTATACCGGATTGAAGAATCTGGATTTCCCGGAAAATGCTGTGGTTCTTCTGGAATGTATGTCCAATCTTGCCGCTAATGAGATGTTTGAGGAAAAAGGGGCTGGTGAAAAAACTGTGGAAGCCGTTTTGGAAGGCATAAAAAAGTTGAGTAGCCAGGTACGTCATCTGGTGATTGTCACGAATGAGATTTTTTCCGAAGCAGCCAGTTATGAGGGCGATACCATCCGCTATCAGGAATATCTGGGGATAATCAATCAAAACATTGGAAAAATGGCTGATGAGGTGGTTGAAGTAGTATATGGGATTCCAATCTGGCATAAAGGAGGAAAAATCATTGAAAATGCTGTGGAATAATTTTAAAGTGGCATTTGCCATGTATTCAAAAATCCCTATGCCAATGGCAGACTGGAACAAGGAGAATATGAAATATACATTCTGTTTTTTTCCTTTTATCGGCCTGGTAATTGGAGCGCTTTCTTATCTGGTAGGATGGGCAGGCGGAAAATTTGGATTTAATCCGTCTTTTGTCTCAGCAGTTCTTGTACTGGTTCCGGTAGTGGTGACAGGTGGAATCCATGTAGATGGTCTTCTGGATACTTCGGATGCATTAAGCTCCTGGCAGGAAAGGGAGAGACGTCTTGAAATTCTGAAAGATTCCCATGCCGGTGCATTTGCGGTTATTACAGCCTGTGCTTTTTTTCTGATATGGTATGGAGCTTACAGCCAGTTGTGGACGGACAGGCGGGCACTTTTGATTATGGCTCTCGGATTTATGGTTTCCAGATGTTTGTCCGGAATCAGTGTCATGATGTTTCCAAAGGCACGTAAAGATGGAACTGTAGCAGAATTTTCCAGAAAAGCAGAAGATATGATTGTGCGAAATGTGCTGATCGTCTATCTTGGAATTCTGCTGGCGGTGATGATATGGATCCAGCCTGTGATGGGTATTCTGGCATTTGGAACTGCAGTACTTGTTTTCCTTTATTATCATTATAAAGCAATGAAATATTTTGGCGGGATCACAGGTGACCTGGCAGGATATTTTCTGTGCCTTTGTGAGGTGGGAATGGCTGTTGTACTGGCTGTTGTTTCTGTATTTATCTAGACGTGTCTGAAAAATCATTCCCGCAATCTGCACGCCCCACTTTGCGGTATATTTTGCCCGAATTCGGTTGTCGTAGCCTGCTATGCGCCCTCATCCGGGCAAAATCTCCCACAAATTGTGACGTACATCTTGCAGAAAGTCTTTTACAGACACGCTCCGGGAACTGGGAAAAAAGGAGAAATTGTAACAATGGAAATGATCATTGGAGGTGCTTTTCAGGGAAAGAGCACATATGCAAAAGAACATCATCCTGATGTCTGCTGGAAAAAGGGAGCCGATCTGGAAAAAGAAGAGCTTATGAATGCAGAGGGCGTCCTTGATTTTCAGGAGTATATCAAAAAAGAATTAAAAGCAGACAAAGATGTGGCCAGACTGGCAGAAGAATTATGGGAGAAAAATCCGGATATCATTCTGGTAAGTCAGGAAGTAGGATACGGCGTTGTCCCCATGGATGTTTTTGACCGGAAATACCGGGAGGCAGTGGGAAGAGTCTGTACGGATCTCGCATCAAAAAGCAAAAAGGTAATACGTGTAGTATGTGGAATTGGGACGGTGATCAAAAATGCTTAAACTTATTCTGATTCGTCATGGGGAAACCCAGGGGAATAAGTTAAAAAGATATATAGGAAAAAGAACGGATGAACCTCTTTGTCCGGAGGCTGGGAATATGCTGGCGCAGCTTGCTTATCCGGAGGTACAGGCAGTTTATGCAAGTCCTATGATCCGCTGTACCCAGACAGCAGGAATCCTTTTTCCCGGAAAAAAGCTGAATATTATTGATGAGCTTGCAGAATGTGATTTTGGAGAATTTGAAAATAAAAATTATCAGGAACTGGACGGAAATGAACATTACCAGTCCTGGATCGATTCTGGTGGACTACTGCCATTTCCGGGAGGAGAGAGCAGAGAGGAATTTAAAAGACGCAATGTGACCGGCTTCCAGAAAGCTGTAAATGGTTGTCTCCGTAATGGGATTTCTTTGGCAGCACTTGTGGTGCATGGCGGTACGATCATGAATGTTATGGAAGAATATGCAGACGAAGACCGCTCTTTTTATGACTGGCATGTGCAGAATGGCAAAGGTTATGAGGTGGAAATTGATCCTGAATTATGGAAAAAGGGCCGGAAATTCTTGCATGTGATCCGGGAGTTATAAAGATACATATACGAATAATGCAGATGGAAAATCAGCTATGGATTAGAGCTTGTTTGAAAAATCCATTAATAGAGAGAACAAGGCAGTTTGTTTAATTGACAGACTGCCTTGTTTTCATGTTTATGCAGACTGCGGGCAAAATCTCCCTCGAATTGTGACGTACAGCTTGTAGAAAGCATTTTCAAACGTGCCCTAGAGCGTGTTTTGGCTGTGATCAGTTAGTTTGTTTGAACAAAAATTTTGAGAAAGCCAAAAATATTTTTAGATTTCCTATTGAAATTTATATGGGAATGTGTTACATTATCTGTATAAAATATCCTAAAAAATGTTGAATTGTGCTATTTGATTCAACAATTTTAACAAGTAAAGGAGGATGCCATATGCTTATTATTGGTAATGGAAGAATGATCACACGGGACGCATCCAAGGCATTTATAGAGAACGGTGCAGTTGCAATGGATGGTAACACCATAGTTATGGTGGGGACTACAGATGAGGTGAAGAAGGCATATCCGGATGGAGAATTTGTAGATGCCAGAGGCGGAGTTATCATGCCTGCATTTATCAATACCCATGAGCATATCTACAGCTCTTTTGCCAGAGGTCTGAGTATTAAAGGATATAATCCCAAGGGCTTTCTGGATATTCTGGATGGACAGTGGTGGACTATTGACCGTCATCTTACCCTGGAGCAGACCAGACTTTCTGCGATGGCTACTTACATCGACAGTATCCGGAATGGTGTAACGACTGTATTTGATCACCATGCAAGCTTTGGACATATTACCGGTTCCCTCAGTGCTATTGAGTCAGCAGCTAAGGATCTTGGTGTCCGTACCTGCCTTTGCTATGAAATTTCCGACCGTGACGGCATGGACAAGTCCAGAGAATCTGTAATGGAGAATGTGAACTTTATCAAACACGCACTTGCAGATGACAGCGACATGATCGCTGCTATGATGGGCATGCATGCATCTTTCACTATTTCCGATGAGACCATGGAATTGTGTAACGAACTGAAGCCAGACGGTGTTGGCTATCATATTCATGTTGCAGAGGGAATCTATGACCTTCATCAGTGCCTGAAGGAGCACAGCAAACGAATTGTAGACAGACTTTACGATTGGAATATTCTTGGGCCGAAGACGCTTCTGGGACATTGTATTTATATTAACGAGCATGAGATGGATTTAATTAAAGAGACTGACACCATGGTTGTCCACAATCCGGAATCCAATATGGGAAATGCCTGTGGATGTCCACCTACTATGGAATTGGTACATAAGGGAATCGTTACAGGACTTGGAACTGATGGATACACCCACGATATGCTGGAATCCTGGAAGGTTGCCAATATCCTTCACAAGCATCATCTCTGCGATCCAAATGCTGCATGGGGTGAGGTTCCCAAGATGCTCTTTGAGAACAATGCAGTTATTGCCAACCGTTACTTTAAGAAACCACTTGGTGTTCTGAAAGAGGGGGCAGCTGCAGATGTAATCGTAATGGATTACAACCCGCTTACACCTATGAGAGCAGACAATGTAAACGGACATCTTCTGTTTGGAACTACAGGACATGACGTTGTGACTACTGTATGTAACGGCAAGGTTCTTATGAAAGACAGGGAAGTGCTGGTTTGTGACGTAGATAAGGTTATGGCTGACTGCCGTCAGTCTGCACAGGAACTGGCTGACGATATTAACGGAGGAAAATAAATATGAGCGATATGATGACATGTATGCCTTTCGGGCAGCTGATGGACTGGGTCCTTCAGGAGAAAAAAGGGCAGGACACTGTATTTGGGGTACATCGCCCATATACAGCAGATCCGAAGAATGATATGACTATTTTTACCAGAAACCTGGAGACACCAGTGGGACCGGCAGCCGGTCCCCACACCCAGCTTGCACAGAATATCATCGCTTCTTATTATGCAGGAGCCCGTTTCTTTGAATTGAAGACGGTTCAGAAGATGGATGGTGCAGAGCTTTCTGCATGTGTGAATAAACCTTGTATTCTTGCAGATGATGAGGGCTATAACTGCGAATGGTCTACTGAGCTGACTGTTCCGGACGCGATGGGCGAATACATCAAGGCATGGTTTATCCTTCATGTGATTGCAAAAGAATTCGGTTTGGGTGCACAGGATGGGTTCCAGTTTAATATTTCCGTAGGATATGATCTTGCAGGAATTAAGGGAGAAAAGGTCAATACCTTTATTGACGGAATGATGGAAGCAAAGGACACTGTTATTTTCCAGGAATGCAGAAAATGGCTTTTGGACAATGCTGACAAGTTCCAGAACTTTACCAGAGAAGACATCGAAGCAATCCCATCCAATGTCTGTAATTCTGCTACGATCTCCACACTGCATGGATGTCCTCCACAGGAGATTGAGAGCATTGCAAATTATCTGCTTACAGAGAAACATCTGAATACCTTTGTAAAGTGCAACCCGACCCTTCTTGGCTATGATTTTGCAAGAAAGACCATGGATGAGATGGGATATGATTATATGGTATTCGGCGATTTCCATTTCAGAGACGATTTGCAGTATGAGGATGCAGTCCCCATGCTTACACGTCTGATGAAATTATCCGAAGAACTGGGGCTGGAATTTGGTGTAAAGATTACCAATACTTTCCCGGTTGATGTTACCCGAAATGAGCTTCCAAGTGAAGAAATGTACATGTCCGGCAAAGCTTTGTTCCCATTGTCCATTTCCCTTGCAGCCAAACTTTCTGCTGAATTCGCAGGAAAACTTCGAATTTCCTATTCCGGAGGTGCAGATTATTTCAATATTGACAAAATTGTGGGATGCGGTATCTGGCCTGTAACTATGGCTACCACCCTTTTGAAGACAGGCGGCTATCAGAGATTTACCCAGGTAGCGGATAAGGTGGAAGGAATCTGCCCGAAGAAATGGGAAGGAATCGATGTGGATGCACTGAAGAAGCTGGCAGCAGATGCTATTACTGATGGGCATCATGTGAAGAACATTAAGCCGGTTCCGAACAGAAAGAGCACAAAAGAAGTTCCTCTTCTGGACTGCTTCTATGCACCGTGTTCTGAAGGATGTCCAATCCATCAGGATATTCCACAGTATGTAGCACTGACTGGTGAGGGGAAATATAAAGAAGCACTTGAAGTGATCCTTGAGAAAAATGCCCTGCCATTTATTACAGGTACCTTATGTGCACACAACTGTATGACCAAATGTACCCGTAATTTCTACGAAGAATCCGTAAATATCCGTGGCACCAAGCTGACAGCAGCAGAGCATGGCTATGAGCAGCTGATCGGTGAGATCAAGGCTGGCGAGCCAAACGGTAAGAAGGTCGCCGTAGTTGGTGGCGGTCCTGCAGGTATTGCAGCTGCTTACTTCCTTGCAAGAGAGGGCGCAGCAGTTACCATTTTTGAAAAAGAAGAGAAAGCCGGCGGCGTGATCCGTTACGTGATACCTGGATTCCGTATTGGAGACGCTGCTATTGACAAAGATATTTCTTTCATCCAGAAGATGGGTGTAGAGATCTGCACAAATACAGAAATCACTTCTGTGGCAGATCTGAAAGCACAGGGCTATGATGCTGTGATCCTGGCAATTGGAGCTGGCAAGCCTGGCACTTTGAAACTGGAAAAAGGTGAGACCGTTAACGCTCTGAAGTTTCTTCGTGATTTCAAGGCAAATGATGGTAAGCTGAATATTGGCAAAAATGTAGTTGTAATCGGCGGCGGAAACACTGCTATGGACACTGCAAGAGCTGCGAAACGCACAGAAGGTGTAGAGCATGTTTATCTTGTATACAGAAGAACCAAGCGCTATATGCCAGCTGCAGAGGATGAGCTTCTGGAAGTTCTGGAGGAGGGCGTTGAGTTTAAGGAACTTCTTTCTCCGGTAAGTCTTGATGGCGGCAGACTGCTCTGCAAGAAGATGAAGCTCGGCCAGATGGATGCTTCCGGACGTGCAGGTGTAACCGAGACTGCAGATGTGGTAGAGGTTCCGGCTGACACCGTGATTGTAGCTGTTGGAGAAAAGATTGATACCGATTTCTACACTGCCAACCAGATCGCAGTAGATGAAAGAGGAAAAGCAAAGGTCAACGATAAGACTCTTGAAACCAGCGTGAGTGGTGTCTATGTTGCCGGAGACGGCGCCAGAGGCGCAGCAACCATCGTAGAGGGAATCCGGGATGCACAGCTGGCAGTGAAAGATATTCTTGGCAAAGAGATTACCAGAGATGCAGCTGTGACAGGTGATGTGAAAGACTGTTTCGAAAAGAAAGGTATCCTGAAGCACAGCAAAGAGGCGAAGACAGAGGAAGAGAGATGTCTTACCTGTAACAAAGTCTGTGAGAACTGTGTAGATGTGTGCCCGAACCGTGCCAATATTTCCATCAAGGTTCCTGGAATGGCTATGAATCAGGTGATTCACGTAGATTATATGTGTAATGAGTGCGGCAACTGTAAGAGCTTCTGCCCATACGCAAGTGCACCATACAAGGATAAATTTACTCTGTTTGCAAATGAGAAAGACATGGCAGACAGTAAGAACGATGGTTTTGTTGTTCTGGATAAAGAGAATAAGACCTGTAAGGTCAGATTTGTAGGCCTGATCACAGACTGCAAGGCAGACGATCCGGCAGATAAACTGTATGACGGTTTGAAGAAGCTGATCTGTGCAGTGATCGATGATTATGGATATTTGATAACTAAATAAGGTAATAGAAATACTGTCCACAGCTTTTTAAGGGCTGTGGACAGTGTCTATATTTTGACAGGCAGCGAGCCGAAGTATGCTCATGCATAAGATCTTGGTGACTGCTGCGATAATTTGGGAAACCTTCAGAATGTGTTTCTCATAGTTCACTGTGAAAGTTTAGGAGCGCAGTTAAAAGCATCTGACTTTCATGGGGGGAGTAGAAAGGAGAGTCCAACATGGCAGTATTTACAGTCAATGGCCAGAGGGTAGAGACGAAAAAAAATCAAAAGCTGCTCAGATTTCTCCGTGATGAGTTACATCTGACTTCTGTAAAAGATGGCTGTAGTGAGGGTGCCTGTGGAGCCTGTACAGTGATTATCGATGGCAGAACCTGTAAGGCCTGTGTGCCGGATACAGATCTGCTGGATGGCAGAAATATCATTACAGTAGAAGGTCTGACAGAGTGGGAAGAAAAGGTATATACGTATGCATACGGAAAGGCTGGTGCTGTACAGTGCGGCTTTTGCATTCCTGGCATGGTAATGTGCACGAAAGCTCTTCTGGATGTGAATAAAGAGCCCACTGATGAAGAAATCAAATATGCCTTGCGTAACAATTATTGCCGTTGTACCGGATATGTAAAAATTATAGATGCAGTACGGATCGCGGCTAAAGTTATGCAGGAGGGGACACTTCCGGAAGAAATTAACAACGACTGGCATATTGGCTCCCGTGTAGCAAGAATCGATGTTGGGGAAAAGGTTCTTGGTACCGGAAAATATCCAGACGATTTTTACCTGGATGGTATGCTTTATGGATCAGCACTGAGAAGTAAATATCCGCGTGCAAGGGTGCTTTCCATTGATAAGACCAAGGCACTGGCACTTCCTGGGGTAGAGGCAGTTGTTACGGCGGAAGATATTCCAGGAGAGAATAAAATCGGACATTTGAAGCATGATCAGTATACCTTGATTCCGATAGGAGGGCTTACCCATTATCTGGGAGATGCCATTGCACTTGTAGCAGCCAGAGATAAAGAGACTGCGGATAAGGCAGCGAAGCTGATCCAGGTTGAGTATGAGGTGCTTCCTCACATTCATACGATTGAAGAGGCAGCGAAACCAGATGCACCAAAGGTATTTGATGAGGAAGAGAACAATATCTGTGCATATAAACATATCAGCCGGGGAAATGCAGCAGAGGCTATAAAAAATTCCAAATATGTGATTTCCCATCATTTTGAGACACCATGGACGGAACACGCATTTCTGGAACCGGAATGTGCCGTGTCTTTTTATGATGAAGACGGAGATGTTTTTGTATATTCCACAGACCAGTCAGCACACCAGACGCTGCACGAATGCAGCTTAGTTCTTGGTACAGACAAAGTAAAGGTACAGAATGCGCTGGTAGGCGGCGGATTTGGTGGTAAGGAAGACATGACCGTGCAGCATTTAAGTGCGCTTCTTACTTATGTGACGAAGAAACCGGTTAAGATGAAGCTTACAAGAGCAGAATCCCTGCTGGTTCATCCTAAGCGCCATCCTTTTTATATGGATATGACCATGGGCTGTGATGAAAATGGAAATATCATGGGAGTAAAGGCAAAGGTTGCCGCGGATACAGGTGCATTCGCATCTCTTGGCGGTCCGGTTCTGGAGCGCGCATGTACCCATGCAGCAGGTCCTTATCACTACGAAAACTTTGAAATTGAGGGAACAGCTTACTATACCAATAATCCGCCGGCAGGAGCATTTCGCGGATTCGGAGTTACCCAGACCTGTTTTGCGACAGAGACACTTCTGAATATGATGGCAGATAAGGTGGGAATCACTCCCTGGGAAATTCGTTACCGCAATGCGATCCGGCCCTGGGAAACACTTCCAAATGGTCAGATTGTTGACGCTTCCACAGGTCTTGTGGAGACCTTAGAAGCGGTACAGCCGAAATATGAAGCTGCGTTGGCAGCAGGAAAAGCGGTGGGCATTGGCTGCGCCATGAAGAATGCGGGTGTTGGTGTTGGAATTCCAGACACTGGCCGCGTGAAACTGATTTATGAAGAGGATAAGAAGCTTCACATCTACTCAGGAGCTTCCTGCATTGGACAGGGGCTTGGCACAGTACTGACCCAGATGATCGTGAGTAATACAGATATAAAAAGAGAGGATATCATTTACGAGCGCAGTAATACCTGGATTTCACCAGATTCCGGAACTACATCCGGTTCCAGACAGACACTGATCACCGGTGAGGCTTGCAGAAGAGCCTGTGAGAAATTGATGGAGGATAAAAAAGCAGGATTAAGCGTAGAAGATATGATCGGTAAGGTTTATTATGCAGAATATCTTGCGAAGACTGATCCTCTTGGTGCAAATGTGCCCAATCCGGTATCCCATGTTGCTTATGGATATGCTACCCAGGTTTGTATTTTGGATTCCAAGACAGGTAAAATTGAAGAGATAGTTGCTGCTCATGATGTGGGAAAAGCGGTAAATCCTTTGTCCTGTGAGGGGCAGATCGAGGGCGGTGTGGTAATGTCCATAGGATTTGCCCTGCGGGAAAAATATCCCATTGATGAGAACTGTAAACCTATTTCCAAGTATGGTTCTTTAGGTCTTTTCCGTGCACATGAGATTCCGAAGATCGATGCCATTGTTATCGACAAGCCAGGTCTTAAGGTTGCCTGCGGTGCTATTGGTATTGGAGAAATTACATCCATTCCCACCGCTCCCGCAATAGCAGATGCCTATTTCCGAAGAGATGGTGTAAGGCGTTACAGCCTTCCTCTTAGTGAAACACCATATGAAAGGAAGGGATGAGAGATGGCAGTAAAGAAGAAATTTCCGTATCGGTCAGCTGTTGTGGCATGTAACGGGGGGTGCAGGGTTACAGCAGGGGACAATGGATGCAAAGATGGATGTATTGGCTGTGGAGCCTGTGTGGAGAAATGTAAATTTGGCGCCGTTTCCCTAAATGAGTATGGCGTGGCGGAAATAGAGGAAGAAAAATGCATCGGCTGCGGAGCATGTGGGAAGGTATGTCCACAGAAGATCATTCATGTCCATGAATGTGCCAATTGGATCGTAGTAAAATGTTCAAATAAGAGTAAAGGGGCAGAGGCAAAAAAACAGTGTGAAGTCAGTTGTATCGGCTGTGGAATCTGTGAGAAGACCTGTACGGCCGGGGCAATCCAGGTTACAGATAACTGTGCAGTGATAGAAGAGTCTGTCTGCCTGAGCTGTGGAATGTGCGCAGTGAAGTGTCCAAGACATGCGATTTACGATCTGCGGGGGATTTATACGGCGAAAAATTAGAGAAGCGATTATGGCAGTTACGCAATATTCCATGGCGAAATATACCGCAAAGCAGGGAATGAAGATTGCGGGAATGATTTTCCAGACATGCCCCAGGCTGATAGAGCTTCGAATTTGCAGAAATTTCAAAATTATATAGATAAAACAACTAAATTATTTATAAAATTATTGCAAAACATCGGTGAAATATGATACAATAATTTTGCATTGAAAGAATATTTTGTACAATATTTTTTAGGTTGAGACGGAAAGAGAAGAAGCATAAGGGGCCGACGATCAGTTCAAAGAAGAACCGTAAACTTGTTTTTTGAACGGCGTCGGCCATTCCTTTATGAGGGGGTAAAGGGCGGATTGGAGGCATCCGCTGCAAAAAATATAAAGAAGGTGAAGCATATGATTGGAAAGAGTGTTCCAAGAGTAGACGCTTATGAGAAAGTGACAGGACGTGCGAAATTTACAGATGACCTGATCCTGAATAAGTGTCTGGTAGCCAGGGTTTATCATGCAAAGATCGGAAACGGCGTGGTAAAATCCATTGATACCAGAGAAGCAGAGGCTCTGGACGGCGTAGTAAAGGTAGTTACCTTTAAGGACGTACCGAATCATTGTTATCCAACCCCAGGACATCCCTGGTCTGTGGAGCTTGCTCATCAGGATGTGGCAGACCGTAATCTGCTCACCGGACGAGTACGGTATTATGGCGATGATATTGCAGCTGTAGTAGCTGAGGACGAAGTGACAGCTTCCAGGGCATTGAAGCTGATCAAAGTAGAATATGAGGAATATCCGGTGGTCGTGAGCCCGAAGATTTCCATGCGTGGAACGGAGCATCCCATTCATCTTGACAAGAAGGATAACATTCTGGCAAGATCCAGCTTTGCGATCGGAGATGTGGACAGCGCAATGGAGAAGGCTGCCGTGAAGCTGAAAAGAAGTTATAAGACACCTATTGTCCAGCACTGCCATATTGAGAATAATATTTCTTACGCCTATATGGAAAAGGGAAGGATCGTGGTGGTTTCTTCCACACAGATTCCACATATTGTACGCCGTATTGTTGGCCAGGCACTTGGAATCCCCTGGGGGCAGGTACGTGTGATCAAGCCTTATGTAGGCGGTGGTTTTGGCAACAAGCAGGAGGTGCTTTATGAACCTCTGAATGCATTTCTCACCATGCAGGTGGGCGGTCGCCCTGTGAAGATCGAGCTTACACGTGAGGAGACCTTTACCAATACCAGAACCCGTCACTCCATTGAATATGACATGGAAGCAGGCGTAGATGCAGAAGGACATCTTCTTGCAAAAGAGATGACTACCTATTCCAATCAGGGAGCTTATGCATCCCACGGACATGCCATAGCAGCCAATGGTCTGACAGCCAGCAGACTTCAGTATGCATGTCCAAATATCCGAGGAGAAGCATATACCGTCTATACCAACTGTCCTACAGCAGGGGCGATGAGAGGATATGGTATTCCTCAGGTTTGCTTTGCCACAGAGAGCTTTATGGATGATATTGCTTATGAAATCGGTATGGATCCGCTGGAATTCCGCAGAAAAAATCTGATCCATGGCTATTATGAAGATGCCTATCTGAAGCCAATCGCAGCGAATACCAACGGTATTTTTGAGTGCCTGGAAAAAGGAGCAGAGTATATTCACTGGGATGAGAAACGGAAAGCATATCAGAACCAGACTGGCGATATCCGGCGTGGAGTTGGTATGGCACTGTTTTCCTATAAGACTGGTGTATGGCCAATTTCTCTGGAGATTGCAGGTGCAAGGCTGTCTCTGAATCAGGATGGAAGTGTACAGCTGCAGGTTGGTGCTACAGAGATTGGACAGGGCGCGGATACTGTATTTTCCCAGATGGCAGCAGAGACCTTACATATGGATATTTCCAGGGTACATATTGTAACCCAGCAGGATACAGATGTGACGCCTTTTGATACAGGTGCGTATGCTTCCAGACAGTCCTTTGTCACCGGTACAGCCGTGAAGGAATGTGCGCAGCAGCTGAAGCAGAAGATCTTAGAATATGCCAGAACACTGGTTCCAGGTAATGTGGACCGGCTGGAACTGGAGGATGGTTATATTCTGGC
The DNA here is from genome assembly GCF_040914025.1 of Ruminococcus sp. RTP21484sp1_RTP21281st1_A8_RTP21281_210402. Lineage (NCBI taxonomy): Bacteria > Bacillati > Bacillota > Clostridia > Eubacteriales > Oscillospiraceae > Ruminococcus > Ruminococcus sp. RTP21484sp1_RTP21281st1_A8_RTP21281_210402. The sequence continues at coordinate 59,650 of NZ_JBCPGE010000022.1, read as the reverse complement.
AGATGGCAAGCCTGCGATTTCCCTTGAGGATCTGGCTATGGAGAGCTATTACAGTCTGAGTAATTCTTCTGTCCTTACAGCAGAGGTTTCCAGACAGGTGAAGAAGAATACAGTTGCCAGCGGCTGTTGTTTTGCGGAAGTAGAAGTAGATATGAAACTTGGCAAGATCAAGGTTCTGGATATTGTGAATGTTCATGACAGTGGAACCCTTTTGAATCCGCAGCTTGCAGCAATGCAGGTTCATGGCGGCATGTTTATGGGAATCGGTTATGGAGTTTCTGAGCAGCTTCTTATCGATGAGAAAACAGGAAGACCATTAAATGGGACTTTGCTGGATTATAAAATGATGACGATGATGGATACTCCGGATCTGACTGCTGAGTTTGTAGAGCTGAACGATCCAATGGGTCCATATGGAAATAAAGCCCTTGGCGAGCCTCCTGCAATTCCAAGTGCACCGGCCATCCGGAATGCTGTGCTTCATGCAACTGGCATCGGCTTTTCTGAGATTCCTCTGACACCGCAAAGACTGATAGACGGTTTTACAAAGGCCGGATTGATCTGAGAAAGGGGGCATGAGGAATGTACGATATTGAAAATTATTATAATGCAGAGACCATTAAGGAAGCGGTAACTCTTCTGAAGGAGCATCCGGATGCAAGGGTGATTTCCGGGGGAAGTGATGTGCTGATCAAGATCCGTGAGGGCAAAATGGCCGGTACATCTTTAGTGAGCATTCGTGATATTAAGGAAATCAAGGGAATCCGGCAGATGGAGTCTGGTGATATTTATATTGGAGCAGGAACTACTTTTTCCCATGTGACCAATGATCCGGTGATTCAGAAGCTGATTCCGGTTTTGGGGGAAGCAGTAGATCAGGTTGGCGGACCTCAGGTCCGCAATATTGGTACTATTGGCGGAAATGTCTGTAATGGTGCGGTCAGTGCGGACAGTGCACCTACACTTTTTTCACTGAATGCCATGCTGCGGATTGCAGATGGAACTGGTGGACGGATGGTTCCCATCAGGGATTTCTATCTGGGACCTGGTAAGGTGGATCTGCATCAGGGAGATGTGCTCACCCACATTGTGATCCCTGGGAAGGATTATCAGGGATATCATGGATTTTATATTAAGTATTCCATGCGAAATGCAATGGATATTGCGACTCTGAGCTGTAGTGTAGTCAGCAGAATCGATCCTATGAAAAAGGTTCTGGAGGATGTAAGGATCACCTTTGGTGTAGCTGCACCCGTGCCGTATCGGTGTGCGAAGACGGAAGAGGTGCTGAGGGGTATGGAAATTGGCGAAGAGCTGTATCAGAAGGTGGAAGAGCTGGTAAGGGAAGAAATCAATCCCAGAGATTCCTGGCGTGCTTCTAAGGCGTTCCGACTGCAGATTGGCGGAGAAATCGCGAAACGCGCGCTGAAGGAGAGTGTTCGCAGGGGAATGGTGACGGGAGTTGTAGTGCCGGATGTCCGGACAACTTCAGGCGAAAATATGAGTTCAAATGGAAAAATTTATCCTTCATCTGATGCGGAGAATGTAACAGGAGGTGAGCAGTCATGAAAAAGGATATGCGGCTGGTACAGTGTACTGTAAACGGAAAAGAGGTAGCTGAGTATGTGGACGTGAGAGAATCCCTTCTTGACATGCTGCGAAACCGCCTTGGGCTTACCTCTGTGAAGAAAGGCTGTGAAGTAGGTGAATGCGGTGCCTGTACTGTGATCATTGACGGTGAGACCATTGACTCCTGTATTTATCTGGCAGTCTGGGCTGAGGGAAAGAATATCCGCACCCTGGAAGGTCTTGAGAAAAACGGCGAACTTACCAGGATTCAGGAAGCTTTTATTGAGGAAGGCGCTATCCAGTGCGGATTCTGCACACCAGGCTTTGTTATGTCTGCCACAGTGCTTCTTGAGCGGGGCGAGAAGCTTACGAGAGATGCCATCCGCAAGCATATGGCAGGAAATCTTTGCCGCTGTACAGGGTATGAGAATATTGTGAATGCAGTGGAGAAGGTGAATAAGGAGAATATGACAGCTGAGGGTAAATAATTTAAGTGCTGCTGTTGTTACTGTTTACTGGTGACATTCCGCGAGTTGTTTTTTGTGAACATAGTTCACAGAAAACCCGAGAAGTGCGGCGCAAAATCATGCGAATGCATGATTTCTGTGCATCGCGAAGCATGTTGTTGTGAACGGAGTGAACAGTAATCTACTGTTTGTGGGTTCTATATTAAAAATGTATTTTATACTATACTGTAAATGGGAAAAGTGTTATAATATTAATTGCAACACAATATTGTTATGAAATTGATTGAATCAAATGAAAAACGATTAGCATGTAGCAATATTGTTATAATACAAAAATATCAGAGGGCGGGGACTTCCCCGCCTTTTCTAAAATATTAAAAATGGGCAGGAAAAAAGTATGAGTGACAAGTGTATAATAGTCCGCGGCGGCGGAGACCTGGCAAGCGGCGTGATCCACAGACTGCATCGCTGTGGCTATCGTGTACTGATCTTAGAATGTGAAAAACCAAGTGCAATCCGCAGAAAGGTAGCGTTTTGCGAAGCTGTGTATGATGGGACAGCAGCAGTAGAAGGGATTCTTTGCAGAAGAATAGATTCTCTGGAAGAATGCGAGCAAGTCTGGCAAGCAGGGGAAATTCCACTTATGGTCGATCCGGCAGGCGATTGTATGATTGAACTTTCTGCGCAAGGCAAGGTAGCTGCTCTGGTAGATGCAATTCTTGCAAAGAGAAATCTTGGAACTTCAAGAAATATGGCACCTCTTACCATTGGTCTTGGACCAGGCTTTTTTGCCGGGGAAGACGTGGATTACGTTGTGGAAACCATGCGAGGTCACGATCTTGCCAGAATCATTACTGAGGGTCCGGCAATTCCAAATACGGGTGTCCCCGGAATGGTAGGCGGTGTCAGCAAAGAACGTGTGATCCACTCCCCGGGTGTCGGCAGAATCCATAATATGGCCCATATTGCCGATATTGTAGAGAAAGGACAGATCCTTGCCTACGTGGGAGAAACCCCTGTAGAAGCCTCTATAACAGGCGTATTAAGGGGAATTATAAAGGAAGGCTACAATGTTCCTGTTGGAATGAAAATCGCCGATATTGATCCCAGAAAAGAGGAGAAGAAGAACTGCTTTACCATTTCGGATAAGGCCAGATGTATTGCTGGAAGTGTGGTGGAGATTTTGCTCAGTGAGGGTGTATTGCCAAACACGCTCTAGATCCTGTTTGGTCACATTGCATTTATTAACATGTTTTCGCTTGGGGAATGTTATGAAGCCTATGTACTTTTTATAGAATTGTTTTTTATGGTTACGAAGTCAGGCAATGAATCATTGCATGAAAATAATTGGCGTGAAGGAGGTCAGGATGAAAAGATACGGTTATTTTCTGGACTTATTAAAACTTGATATAGAGAAATACCCAGTGATCGCTGTAGTCGGTGGTGGTGGAAAGACAAGTCTGATTTACCGTCTGAATGAAGAATTACAGGCTTTGGGTAAAAAAGTGATTATTTCCACAACTACCCATATGGCATATGATCCCATGCTGCCTCTGGTAAAGAGTACTGATCTTGAGCAAGTCTCGGAAATGTTGAAAGAACACGGTTTTGCAGCAGTTGCCGATATTGAAGAAACCTCTGGAAAAATGTGTGCCATAGAGGAAGCCGCATTGAAGAAACTGGTTCCATTTTGTGATGTTATGCTGATCGAAGCAGATGGAGCGAAACGAAAACCCTTGAAGGTTCCAGCCGACTGGGAACCGGCAATTCCGGATTTTGCAGACGTAGTAGTAAGTGTGATCGGTCTGGACTGTCTTGGCAAACCCATCTGCGAGACCGCCCACCGTGCCGAATACACCAGCTCTTTTCTTGAAAAAAATCTGGAAGCACCTGTTACCGCAGAAGACATAGAAAAAATAGCAACCTCTGTTCACGGTTTGTATAAAAATGTAGACCATAAAGTTTACCGTGTATATTTAAATAAAGCAGACATATTGCCCGATTCTTCTCCGGCAGAGCATATAGTAGAAGACCTGGCAAAGCAAGGCACAATAGCTGCATATGGCAGTTTAAGAGAGGCAGAAAAATTATGAAGATTGCATTGATCATGCTGGCAGCTGGAAACAGTCGGCGGTTTGGAAGTAATAAGCTTTTATATGAGATCGAAGGGAAGCCCATGTACCGGCATATTCTGGAGAAGCTGATGATCGTGGCAGAATGGCTTGAAGAAACAGAGTGTATTGAAAAAGTGGAATGCGGTGAACATTTGGAAAAGCAGAATGAGGAAGGCTATAAAGAAGAACATATAGAATGCAATAAAGTAATTGCACCTCTTGGTGAAATAAAGGGGAAATTATTTAAACAGAGAGAGTGCTATAAAAGAATAACAGTAGTCACTCAGTATGAAGAAATAGAGCAGGGCGCAAGATCCATGGGTGTAAACGTATACATCAACCCTCATCCGGACGAGGGAATCTCCTCCTCCCTGAAAATCGGCTTAAAAGCCAACTTAGACGTTGATGCCTGCCTTTTCACCGTTTCCGACCAGCCCTGGCTCACCATCGCCACAATTCGCCAGCTCATCACCCTCCTAAAAACATCAGGCAAAGGAATCGCCTGTGTCTCCTGCGAAGGAAAACTTGGAAACCCCTGCATTTTTACAAAAAAATACTACGACTCCCTGCTCTCCATTAATGGAGATAAAGGTGGTAAAGCTGTGATAACTGCACATAGAGATGATACGGTTGTTTTGAAGGTGAATGATGTGAAGGAACTTACTGATATGGATGTTAAATTGTAAAGAACGCTCTCTTTAAAAGCTATTGTCTAATATATGACATTTCAGAAAAAATGAGCAAAAGTATGGAATCTTTTATACACGGAAGCAGTTGAAAACGATATTTGAATATAAAATGTGGGATTTTGTTGTATTTTGTGAATTCGTGTGAGATTCCAGCCAGAAATTACTTGTAATTATGATAAAAACAAGGTATACTAATGGAAAAGAAAGCAGTCGGGAGAAGTGTTTTTATTTCTGCTTGCAAGAAGAGTTCCGTGGGTGTTTTACGTGAACAGAGTGAGCAGTACCCCATTTTCCCGTCTTACAAGGAGGATAAAATGGCAGATAACTATGATGGCATGGCAGTTGGGGTGTTTGAACTGGATAACCTGGTAGCCTGCTTTGTGGCTCTTGATGCAGCATCCAAGGCTGCAAATGTAAAGATCCAGAGCGTAGAGAGAAACCGACTGAAAAGTGGAGCCTGTGTAAAAATGCGCGGCAGTGTTTCCGATGTAAATGCAGCTATGGAAGTGGCATTGGAGACTGCGAAGCCCCTTGGTAAAATCGTTTCCCATACGGTAATTGCATCCCCCACAGCAGACACGGAAACAGCACTTAAGATGACCATTAACAAATAGAACATGTCAGGAGGAAATAGAAGATGTCTTATGGAGCATTAGGATTGGTAGAGGTTCTGGGAAGCTGCAATGCAGTAGTTGTCCTTGACCAGATGCTGAAAACATCAGATGTAGAATTCCGTACCTGGCATACCAAGTGCGGAGGTCATGCAACTGTATTTTTAAGCGGTGATGTAGCCGCAGTGAAGGCTGCGGTAGATGCGGTGAAAGAGAATCCGCCTTGTGAAATCGTGGCAGCAGCCGTGATTTCAGCACCATCAGAAGAAACAGCGCGATTGGTGGAAGAAGAGGAAGAGAAACATCATAAATGATTTTTAAACACGCTCTGGCGTATAAAAAGGGTATGGTGTAAACCATACCCTGCTAAGTAATCTAAGTGACCTTTGAGGTCAAATTCTATTATTGGTGACTCTATCAGTCCCAGACACTTCTTACAAATGAATCTGTGTCCCTGTCTTTCCCATAATACCATCTTTTGCCTTTTCCAACAGCGTGATCATAGCTGTGCGGCCGGTGCCGGAGCTTGCAAAGTCTACGCAGGCCTGAACCTTCGGCAGCATAGATCCAGCGGCAAACTGACCTTCTTCAATGTATTTTCTGGCCTGGGAAACGGTAAGATCGTCCAGCCACTTCTCATTTTCTTTGCCAAAATTAACGGCAACTTTTTCCACAGCCGTCAGAATGATCAGCATATCTGCATCCAGCTGCTTTGCAAGCAGACAGCTTGCGAAATCTTTGTCAATGACAGCAGAAGCACCTTTTAGATGGTGACCTTCTAAGGTGACCGGGATTCCACCTCCGCCACAGCAGATAACGATCTTGTTGGCATCTACAAGGCTGTTGATGGCATCCTGCTCTACGATTTCCACTGGCTTGGGAGAAGCAACCACACGGCGGTAGCCGCGGCCTGCATCTTCTTTCATAACATGCCCGTAGGCTTTCGCCTGGAAATCAGCTTCTTCCTTGGTAAGGAATTTACCAATTGGTTTGCTTGGATTTTCAAATGCAGGATCCTCAGGATCGACACGAACCTGTGTGACAACGGTGACAACCGGTGTACGCATGAAGCCACGCTTGCGAAGCTCTTCACGGAGTGCGTTCTGAAGGTCATAGCCAATGTAAGCCTGGCTCATAGCTACACAGACAGAGAGCGGAGTGTTTGGCTGTGCCTGATCTTCGTGGGTAAGCGCAGTCATAGCGTTGTTGATCATACCTACCTGTGGTCCATTTCCGTGAACCACAACTACCTGGTGACCTTCCTCAATAAGGTCGCAGAGCGCCTTTGCAGTAGATTTTACTGCTATCATCTGTTCTGGAAGTGTATTTCCAAGTGCGTTGCCGCCAAGGGCAACCACGATACGTTTTCTTTTATATATCATAAAAACCTCCTCTGATAAATATTTAGGAAGGAGTAAACCAGAGTTTGTTTAAAAAAATCATTCCTGCGAATTGCGATAAATATTCCGCAGAAAGCCTGTGTGGGCGATACTCTAATATAATCACTTCTATAAATATTATCGTAAACAATCTATATAATGGCAATTTGATAGTTACTGGTCGCGGAGTGAACAGTAACATTTGATATACTAAAAATATATCAAGTATAAGAAATACCATCAAAATGAGAACAAAAAAGGGCTGTATTCCTACAGCCCCCTGAAAAGCATTATTCCATAATTCTCGGAGCAGCCTTTACTTCCAGTTTTTTCAGGATATCCTGTGGGTTTTCAAATTTGGAGAGCATGATCATTGCTGCAATTACATATGGTTTGAAGCTTGCTTCTTTATAAAGCGGGATACGGTAACGGTCAAATACGCTTGCATCAACCTCACCGGTCTCACAGCTTACGCCTGTAATATCAGCTGGCAGACAGTGCAGGTAAAGCGCTTTGCCGTCCTTGGTAGTCTTCATAAGTTCTTCTGTGCAAGCCCAGTCTTTGTGCTCTGCGTTCTGAGCAAGAAGCTCTTTCTCCAGTTTATCGATTCCGTCGAAGTCGCCTTCACCATAGAGATTGGTACGTTTTTCCATTGCTGCAAATGGAGCCCAGCTCTTTGGATAAACGATATCAGCATCTTTGAATGCTTCTTCCATGCTGTTTGTCTTTGTGAAAGAACCGCCGGACTTCTCAGCATTTTTCTTAGCAATTTCCTCAACCTCTGGCATTACATCGTATCCTTCCGGATGCGCCAGAACAACGTCCATACCGAAACGTGTCATAAGTCCGATGACACCCTGTGGAACGGAGAGTGGTTTACCATAGGAAGGAGAGTAAGCCCATGTCATAGCAAGCTTTTTGCCTTTCAGATTCTCGACACCGCCAAATTCATGGATGATGTGAAGCATATCTGCCATACACTGGGTAGGATGATCAACGTCACACTGAAGGTTTACAAGAGTAGGTCTCTGCTCAAGAATGCCATCTTTATTTCCTTCTGTTACAGCATCCATAAAATCTTTCTGATAAGTATGTCCCTTACCAATGTACATATCATCACGGATACCGATTACATCAGCCATGAAGGATACCATGTTGGCTGTCTCACGAACGGTCTCACCGTGTGCAATCTGGGATTTCTTCTCGTCCAGATCCTGTACCTCAAGTCCAAGAAGGTTGCAGGCAGAAGCGAAGGAGAAACGGGTACGTGTGGAGTTGTCACGGAAAATGGAGATTCCAAGACCACTCTCGAATACTTTCGTGGAGATATTGTGCTCTCTCATGAAGCGGAGAGCGTCAGCAACTGTGAAAACAGCTTCCAGTTCCTCGTCTGTTTTATCCCATGTCCAGAAGAAGTCGTTGTTGTACATTTCTTTGAAGTTAAGGCTGTTAAGCTTGTCGATGTAATCCTGTAATGTTTTCATGAATTTTCTCCTTATATAAATAAAATTTATCTGGTACAGAGAATATTAAGGAACCGTTATATTGATTGGTCTGATTTTTCAATACTGGGTCAATATCGCAGATACTTAATTTTCGCTGTACTGGTTAATTGTGAAAAGTACTATGTGTAAAGTGGAGGTATGGAGCAGACACATTGTAACAGCTGTCTGCTCCAAGGGTGTGCAGCTTGCGGAAAAGCGTTTGGGGCACACGTATAACCTCATGGCAGTTTATAATTTCTGATAACGATTCACAGGTACTGTTACGCAAGGTGTGTAGCTCTGAACGTGCGGAACAGTTGCAGTTTCTGTAGTTCTGATAAACAGATATTTCCGGATTATTTACAGTAAGCAGTAGGAAGTGCTGCGTAAACAGCTGCACATCTTACCAGATCATCTTTCCATGTTTTCTCGTTTGGAGCGTGAGCCTGTGCCTCTGCGCCAGGTCCAAATCCGATGCATGGGATTCCGTTACGTCCCATAATGGAAACACCGTTGGTAGAGAATGTCCACTTGTCGGTAAGAGGACGGGCTTTTCTCATAGCTTCTGTCTCAGCATTGCCCATACGCTCTGTGCCATACAGATTGTGGTAAGCTTCCTCAAGAGCAGAAGTAACCTTGTGATCCTTCGGGATTACCCATGTTGGAAAATAGCACTCGATTGGATATACCAGCTCTGTCCAGGATGGACGGGAGTACTCATACATGGAAACCTTAACATCGTCACCATACTTTTTGACAGATGGAAGTGCGCGGATCTCATCCAGGCAGCTCTCCCAGGTCTCACCTGCTGTCATACGACGGTCAAGGGAAACGGCACAGGAGTCGGCAACTGCACAACGGCTTGGGGATGTGAAGAAAATCTCAGAAGTAGTAACCGTACCTCTTCCAAGGAAGTTTGCTTCTTCCCATTCCGGGTTATATTTCTTATCCAGCATTTTTACAAGACCTTTGATCTCGGTCTCATCTGCAGCATCATTTTCATTTAATGCACGAACATCCTGAAGGATGTCAGCCATCTTATAGATTGCGTTGTCGCCACGCTCAGGAGCAGAACCATGGCAGGAAACACCTTTTACATCAATACGGATCTCCATACGTCCGCGCTGTCCACGGTAGATACCGCCGTCTGTAGGCTCTGTGGAAACAACAAATTCCGGACGAACCTTGTCTTCGTTGATGATGTACTGCCAGCAAAGACCATCGCAGTCCTCTTCCTGAACAGTTCCTGTAACAACAACCTGATATTTGTCATTAAGAAGACCAAGATCTTTCATGATCTTAGCACCGTAAACAGCAGATACGATACCACCCATCTGATCAGAAGTTCCACGTCCGCCGATCTCAGTCTCAGTCTCAAATCCTTTATAGGGATCGAATTCCCAGTTGGTTCTGTTTCCGATACCTACAGTATCAATATGTCCGTCAAAACCGATGAGAGTGCTTCCAGTTCCCATATAGCCAAGGATATTTCCCATTGGGTCAATCTCAACTTTATCAAAGCCAAGCTTCTCCATCTCTTCTTTAATACGCATTACATGATCCTTCTCACCGCAGCTCTCGCCTGGAAAGTGAACCAGATCACGAAGAAATTTGGTCATATCTGCTTCATAATTCTGTGCAGCTTCTTTGATTTTGTTATAATTCATAACTTTTTACCTCCGTTTTTTGTAAAAAAGTATCATATTGTTATAAAAAATTATTCGCTTAATGATTCGGTTGTTCCGTATAAGCCATCCCATACGATCTCACGGTAACGAACTGGATCTGTATCACCTTCTGTGGAGATTACCAGAATGTTGGAATTCTCATCCAGCTTCAGGGCCTCTTTCAGATCTTTGGCATCTTCGTCATGAAGCGCTGTATATGCAAGCCCCAGCGGAACAGAACCGGATTCACCAGATATGATGTGTGGATCGTTTTCAAGAGGATTGGCATAAATACGTGTTGCCTTGGCACTCATCCAGTCTGGGCAGGACGCAAAGACGGTTACATGATTCTTCAGGATGTCCCATCCGATGGTATTTCCCTCGCCGCATGCAAGACCTGCCATAATGGTCTGAAGATCACCGGTTACATTTACCAGATTGCCATCGGCCTGAACAGCAGAGCGATAGAGGCAGTCGGCAGCACTTGCTTCGCAGACAACCATTACCGGAGGATTTTCTTTATATTTGTGGGCAAAATATCCTACAACTGCACCTGCCAGAGAACCAACACCTGCCTGTACAAATACGTGTGTCGGGCGGTCAACGCCGTTCTTCTTCAGCTGTTTATCTGCTTCCAGTACCAGAGTGCCGTATCCCTGCATGATCCAGGATGGAATCTCCTCATAGCCGGCCCATGCAGTATCCTGGACGATGATGCCATGTTCTGTCTTAGCTGCTTCTGCGGCAGCCATTCTTACGCAGTCATCATAATTTACTTCTTCGATGGTTACTTCGGCGCCTTCCTTGGCGATGTTGTCAAAACGTGTCTTAGTGGTTCCTTTAGGCATTCTGACTACGGCTTTTTGTCCAAGGCGTTTAGCAGCCCATGCAACGCCGCGGCCGTGGTTTCCATCTGTAGCAGTGAAGAAAGTAGCCTGTCCGAATTCTTCTCTTAATTTATCAGAAGAGAGAACATTGTAAGGAAGCTGGCTGATATCGCGACCGAGTTCCTTCGCTATGTAACGTCCCATTGCATAAGAGCCTCCAAGAACCTTAAAGGCGTTTAATCCGAAACGATAGGATTCATCTTTGCAGTAGATGCCCTTTACTCCAAGATAGGAAGCAAGAGCGGAAAGCTTCTGCAGTGGTGTTACGGAGTACTGGGGGAAACTTTTGTGGAATTCATTTGCTTTGGTTACGTTTTCTTCGGACATCAGGTCCAGGAATTTATCATCAGATCCCGGAACATGATTGACCGTCCATTTCAGTCCGTCTGTCATGGTGAAAACCTCCTTCGTGGTTTTAGTTATTAGAGTACATCTTAACTACATTTTTGTTTTCCTTATAAGTATAATAACATAAATAAATCAATTTGCAATAGAAAAATACAAAAAAATTTAGCTTTCTCAAAAAATATTTAGCCTAATTGCAAGAGCCTTCTGATTGTGGTATAATATAAGGTATGGCATTTGAAAAAAGCCGAAGAAAAATGATGAAAATACTTTCAAACCGGATGTATGGAGCGTGCAGATCGCTGGAATGATTTTTTCAACACGCTCCGGGAAAGGAGCAAGATTTTATGGCAGTATTTCGTGCATTTAAAGCACTTAGACCTACAGAGGGAAAGGCAGCAGCAGTAGCTGCCCTTCCATATGACGTAGTGAATAGAGAAGAGGCAGCAGCCATTGGGAAAGAGAATCCGGATTCTTTTCTCCATGTAGACAGAGCGGAGATGGATCTGCCGGCAGAGACGGACCTTTATGATGCGAAGGTTTATCAGAAGGCGAAAGAGAACCTTCATAAGATGGAGGAGACTGGCGTTCTGGTCCAGGACCATAAGCCGTGCTATTACATATATGAATTGGTACGAAAGGGGAAAGTTCAGACTGGAATTGCAGGCTGCGCTTCTATTGACGATTATCTGAATAATGTGGTGAAAAAGCATGAACTTACCAGATCAGATAAAGAGCTGGACCGAATCAATCATGTGGATGTATGTGATGCTAACACAGGCCCCATTTATCTTGCATGCCGTTATACAGATGTTCTGACTGCCCTTCTTGCGCAATGGAAAAAAGAGCACAAAGCAGCCTATGATTTTACTGAAGAGGACGAGATCACACACCGTGTATGGGTGATCGATGAGGACGAGGCAATCAGCCAGATCCAGGCTGAGATGGAGAAAATTCCTGCACTTTATATTGCAGACGGACATCACAGAGCTGCTTCTGCTGTGAAAGTGGGGCTGAAGCGACGCCAGGAGAATCCGGATTATACAGGGGAAGAAGCGTTTAACTATTTTCTTTCCGTTGTTTTTCCATATGACCAGCTTACCATTCTGGCATATAACCGTGTGGTAAGGGACCTGAATGGGCAGAGCGTGGAAGATGTCCTTGAGAAAATTAAGGAGAACTTCGACATGACGATTATTCCGGGTTTTCCTGCAAAGCCAGTGGAGAAGCATTGCTTTGGTATGTATCTTGATGGTTTCTGGTATCTTCTGAAAGCGAAGCCGGAGCTTTATGAGGGAAAAGATGTGGTTGGTCAGCTGGATTCCCAGATTCTTCAGGATGTGGTTTTAGGTCCGGTTCTTGGCATTGGTGATCCAAGGACTGACAAGCGTATTAAGTTTGTAGGCGGAAGTCATAAGTTAAGAGAGCTTCAGGGTATGGCAGATGAGACCAGAGGCGTTGCGTTTGCGCTTTATCCTACTTCTATGGAAGATCTGATGCAGATTGCAGATGAGAGTAAGCTTATGCCGCCGAAATCCACCTGGTTTGAGCCGAAGCTGCGAAGCGGGATCTTTGTGCATAAGCTGAGAGGATGATAAAATGGAAACCGAAGAATTTATTTCAGGTTTTTGCAGAACCTGTAACGGCAGTCAGACAGTGTGCTGTGAATATGAAGAAAAAGATGGGAAAAGGATACTTACCTTTATGGACTGTGCCTATAAAAGATGTGTAAATCAGGGTGTCTGTGAAATTTTTAAAGAAGCGCACCGGTTAGGAAGCGAGGAAGAGTAGCAGCTGCCTGCTGGCAGCATCCGACAAAGGGGTGTAAGAAACCGCTTGCTGCTTCATGCTTGCAGAGAGTAAAGCTTGCAGAGAGTGTTATGACTTGATTATGATGAAATAAGCCATATAATAACCAAATCCTGTAATGAGGAGACGGTATTATATGGCTTTTTTACAACATGTATCCAATATGTTATTTTTGTTATAAAATAAAAAGAAAATGACTAAAATATTACTTATTTACATCAATATAACTATAAAGCGTATATTTAGAGATTCCAAAATAATTCGCTACTTTGTCTCCGGACTTTGTAATAAGGAAAGCTCCGGAATCATTAAGAAACTGGATCGCAGTTACCTTATCCTCTTTATTCATGAGAGCTACCGGCTTGCCTACAAGCTTCACGGATTCTTCAATGAGACGATCCAGAAGATCGTTGACACTGTGAGTAATCTGCTTCGGCTTCTCTTCTTTGTTCTTCGGGGTGATCAGATCATCAAGGGCACTGTTGATCAGGGTCAGCTTGGTGATGTCGTAGTTGATGCCGAATACATAGTGAAGGCTGCCGTCATCGTCCTTTATATATGAAGTACTGCACTTCAAAATCTTGCCGTCTGCTGTTTTCATCAGGTAACCATTGTGGTCGGCTGGAGCACAGTCACTTCCCCGTCCTTTCTGGCGGATGCCGTCGAAAACTGCGTCCGATGGACCGTCACCTACATTTCGTCCGGTTATGTGTCCGTTTACTATATAGATAATGGAATGTTCCGGTTCTTTTGTCTTCAGATCATGGATGACGACCTCGCAGTCGTTCCCGAATTCTGCTGCGATATCCTGCGCAATCTGCTCTAAGACAGTTAATCTTCCCATATTTGTTCCCTCCTGTTTTGGATTTGATTTTTTTATTAAGAGCAGGAAAATCCTGCCATGGGTCGATGCCTGAAATCTCCGCATAGAATCCGGGCATCCTGTCTGTATTTATTACTGTTCACTGGGAGCGTTCCGCGAGGTGTTTTTTGTGAACAGAGTTCACAGAAAACCCGAGAATGTCGGCGCGAAATCATGCAAGGCATGATTTCTGTGCATCGCGAAGCGGGTTGCTGTGAACGTAGTGAACAGTAACCTGTATTCGTATATTGCAGATAGTAACGAATGACTTGTTTCTTTTATAATAACATGTCAGAAAAAAAATAAAAAGACAATTTTACAAAAAAATTATTGAAGGCTTAAAAAAATTCGTATTTATTTTGTTGAAGATGGAAATTACATGTGGTATATTTACATTAAAATAAGATATAAGGTAAATAAAATTGGTTATTTTGTATAAATGCAAGTCAATGTGGAAGAAAAATAAATACAGGACTGGTTTGGAAATTGCAGATAACCATAGAAATGTGAAGGGAGGATCTGTTGTATGAAATATCTTTTGAAAAACGGAACCGTAATATCAGGTGCAGGCACAAGGAAACAGGATGTGTTGGTGGAAGGCGAAAAGATCATAAAAGTAGGAGAGGATCTTTCACAGCCAGATGCCAAAGTGGTGGATGTATCCGGCAAGCTTCTTTTCCCGGGATTTATTGACGGACATACCCATTTTGACCTGGAGGTTGCTGGTACTGTAACAGCAGATGATTTCGAGACAGGAACAAGAGCGGCAATCCTTGGAGGAACCACTCTGGTCATTGATTTTGCTTCACAGGATAAAGGAGGTCATACCCTGAAAGAGGGTCTTGAGAAGTGGCACAAAAAGGCTGATGGCAAATGCTCCTGTGACTATTCTTTTCACATGTCCATTGTAGAATGGAATGAGGAGACAAAGAAAGAAATTCAGGACATGATCAATGAGGGCATTACCAGCTTCAAGCTATATATGACTTACCCGGCAATGATCGTAGACGACGAGGATCTTTATAAGATCATAAAGGCCTTAAATGAAAAAGGCTGTTTCGCAGGCGTACATTGTGAAAATGCAGGCGTGATCGACGCACTGATCCAGGAAGCGAAAGCACAGGGAAAACTGGGTCCGGAGAATCATCCTCTTGTACGTCCGGATACTATGGAGGCCGAGGCAGTACACCGTCTTCTTGTAATTGCGAAGGAAGCAGGAGCTCCGGTCATGGTGGTACATTTGACCAACCGCAAGGCATACGAAGAAATCGTCCGTGCCCGGGAAAATGGTCAGACCGTATTTGCAGAGACCTGTCCTCAGTATCTTCTTCTGGACGACAGCGTTTATTCCAAACCTGATTTCGAAGGTGCCAAATATGTGTGCGCTCCGCCAATCCGCAAGAAAGAGGATCAGGACTGCCTGTGGAAAGCTCTGGCGGATGGAGATATCCAGACAGTAGCTACGGACCAGTGCAGCTTTACCCTTGCCCAGAAAGCAATGGGAAAAGCGGATTTTACCAAGATTCCAGGCGGCCTGCCGGGAGTTCAGACAAGGGGAACTCTTCTCTACACTTACGGCGTGCGCACCGGAAAAATTACAGTAGAGAAAATGTGCCAGCTTCTGTGTGAAAATCCAGCTAAGTTGTACGGTGTATATCCAAACAAAGGAGCTATCGCCGAAGGCAGCGACGCAGACATTGTAGTATTTGATCCGGAAAAAGAGAACGTGATCTCTGCGAAAACACATGCCTATAATACAGATAACAACCCCTATGAGGGTTTTGAAGTCCATGGAGATATTGATAAAGTATTCCTTCGCGGAAACCTTGCTGTGGATGAAGGAAAACTGGTGCAGGAGAAACTTGGAGCTTATATTAAGAGAGGGCTGAGACAGCCGCTGGCCTAGAGCCTGTTTGAAAAATCATGTCTTTTTACATATCCTGTCAGAAACAGTGCAGCGGCTCCGTCACATGTGGCATTACATGCTGCTGCAAAAGCATCATTCAGTGCAAAAACAGCGAACATCAGCGCCATACCGGAATCTCCGAATTTCAGGATTCCGGTCAGGGTTCCCAGGGATACCATTACGGTTCCCCATGGAAGCCCGGGTGTACCAATGGAACAGGTGGCAAGCAAAATACTGAAGATCAACATAGTTCCCGGTGCAGGAACAGAGCCGTACAGAATACGGGAGATCATCATAGCGAAGAATACCTCTGCAAGCACAGAACCACAGTGATGAATCTGGGTAAAAAGAGGAATTGCCTCTTTGATAAGCTCGGAATCAAGCGGCACACATTTGTCAGCTGCTTTCTGTGAATATTTTTCCACAGCTGTGGAAGAATGGGTTCTTAAAGCCATTTTACAGACCGGTATATAATTTTTCAGAATTCCCCATGCCTTTTCTCCGGCATAAGATCCTGCAATATGATACAGAACCAACACCCAGACCATATAAGCCGGAATTATAATAATAAGTGCCAGAAGCAACAGTGGCAGATACTTGATGAAATATCCCTGATAAGCCAGTGTACAAAGAGAAAGCCCGATATAAGCAGGTAACAGTGGAAGAAGAATTCTGGACATCAGGGAAAGGGTAATTCCCCGAAACTCCTGCAAAAGCTCTTTGGTTCGCACTGCATTGGTCCAGCAGGCACCAAGGGCAAGCAAAATAGCAAGTACTAACGCGCTCAGTGCAGAAACCGGTGCTGGAATGGGAAGCTCAAACAAGGTATCCGGCAGGAAGCGGAAAGATAAACTGTCTGTGGATACCGGAAGTCTTGGAATGATCAGATATCCAAGAACGGATGCGAAAGCTGCGGCTCCAAGCATGGAAAAATAAGTGATCCGGACAACTGGCGCGGTGGCTGGTGTGGGAGCTTTTTTTACGGAAATAATGGAAGATGCCACAAGACCGATAATGATCAGCGGTGCCAGAAAGGTGATTATCTGACTTAGCACATAACGGGCTGTAACCACCAGATTCAAAGCCCCGGAGGTCAGCCCCATAGTTCTTGTGGCATTTAAAAACAGGCCTGCAAGGAGGCCGGGTATACTGACTGCCAGAATCCGAATGGGAAAACTGGCCATAATTCTTTTTTTCTTCATTGTGAAAATTCCTCCGGATGTATTATAATATATAGGAATGAAAGGTGCAATGAAATTTTAACCGCTGCATCATCCTCTTGCTAATAAAAGGTTACTGTTCACTGGTAACATTCCGCGAGGTGTTTTTTGTGAACAAAGTTCACAGAAAACCCGAGAATCTCAGCGCGAAATCATGCGAATGCATGATTTCTGTGCATCGCGAAGCGTGTTACTGGTCACGGAGTGAACAGTAACAATAAAAGGGATTGATTAAAGAATGCCTGGTAATGATGGCAGGAAGGGCTGGGTAGTTGATATGACAGGATGGAGTGAAAAATCATGTATAATAAAATTTATCAGATTCTTGATGAAAAAGGCAGGGCAAAAACTGGAATTTTTCTGGATGGACCATATATGGGAAAGAAGTGCATTTTGAAACCGGAAACGGTTATTAGAGAAGAAAACTGTGGTGAAGCTGCTGAAAAAAAATCAGGTGTACAGCTGATCCCCGAGAAAACGGAAGATGCTTCCATATGGGATAATTATCTGAATATTCTGAGTGAGACGAAAGAGACAAAAGTAACAGAAGCAGACAGTCACCGGCTTTTCGTAGAAGATTACCGTAAGAATCCAAGGCTTGTGATCTTTGGCGGTGGTCACGTATCACAGCCAACTGCCCATCTGGGAAAAATGCTTGGCTTTCATGTAACGATCATGGATGACAGAGAAGATTTCGTGACAAAGGAGCGATTCCCGGAAGCAGACCAGCTGGTCTATGGTGATTTCAAAGAACTGGACAAATATATTACTCCTTATGAAAATGCCTACTATGTAATACTTACCAGAGGCCACATTGGTGATGCTGATTGCCTTCGCAGGCTTCTCCATCGTCCCTATGAATATCTTGGCATGATCGGCAGCAAAAACAAAGTACGGATCACCAGGGAAAATCTTTTGAAAGAAGGCTATACAAAAGAGCAGTTGGATGAAGTCCATGCACCGATTGGAATCCCTCTTGGCGGACAGCTTCCGGAGGAAATTGCAGTGAGCATTATGGCAGAGATTATTAAGGTAAAAAATCAGCATTATTCCGCCTACTGTGATGAAAAAGTAGAGACAGCAGTTCTGGAAGGTCGTCATGGTGTCATGGTCACCATCGCAGAGAAATCCGGCTCTTCTCCAAGAGGAGTAGGAAGCAAAATGTTCGTAGAACCGTCCGGACACATTACAGGCAGCATTGGCGGCGGCAAAGTAGAGTACGAAGCCATCAGTCATTGTAAAGAAGTAAAAGAAAAAGAAGTAAAACACTATGCCTTAACAGCAGACGGCCAGGACAGTCTTGGAATGATCTGCGGCGGGCAGGTGACGGTGGTATTTGAGCGGGTATAAGTTATGGAATGGGAAAATGTTCCTGTAACACGTACAAGATCACATTGTAAAACAATAAGAAAACAGGCTGGCTTCTACAGAAGATATGTGGATCAGTCTGTTTTCTTTGAGTATATAAAATATAGATGTGATGCCACTGCTAAAAAAAGAAATTAATCCCTGTCCGCTCCGACAGACAATTCCCCAAACTTAAAATTATCTAAATACCATAGATTTACAATTCGTGTCATTTTCTGTCGTTTCGTGACAGAATTATTGAAATAATTTTCGACTTTTTTATAATGAGAATAACAAATGGGAGACATCAGATGGAAAAGGAGGGATGTCGTGTATTGTATTGCTATATTGACTGATCAGAAACAGGAAGGACAGAAATGTTCGGAATATATCAGGAATTACTGTACAGAAAAGAAAGTTTTTCCATTGATTGAAATTTATCAGGATCAGGAACAATTTTTTGAGTGGACACGAAAAACAGTACCGGCAGTGGTGCTTCTTGCATTACCTGGTGTGTCCGGGCTGAATGCTGCAGAACATCTTCGTTCCTTATATCCCAAATGTGGGATCATCTGGTGCAGTGATCTTGATTTTTCGCTTCATGCGTTCAGGATGCGGATAGAATATTTTTTTATGAAACCTGTGGAAGAGCAAAAAATAAAAGAAGGACTTTCCATTTGGTTTGAACGCAGCAATGTAATATGACAAAAACACTTTGGAGGAAAACAATATGAAGAAAAGAGCTTTAATTCTTGCAATGATTACTTTTATAGCTGCTGCAACATCTGAACCATCAATAAATATGGTACGTGCAGAGGAAACACAGGCAGAAGAAATACAGACAGAGGAAAATACAGGTCAGACATCAGAACTGCCCATAAAGACACTTACACAGAAGGTTATTGACGAGAATCCTTATATGGCAGCAAGTGATTCCAATATTCATCATGACTGCTACAATACAGATTCCACAGACGAGGTATTACCGATAGGCATTTATTCAGAAATTAATGTTTCTTATGAAAAAACCAATGCAAATGCGTCTCCTGCTATCTTTTTCGATTCTTATGGACATGCAGTGGTTCCGTTGCTTGGTGGACTGGCAATTCGTGATATCAATGCAGAGGAAACACAGACACTGGGATATTTTTCTCCAAAACAGCATGACAATGGAGAATATCTGATCCAGAGCTCCTATTCCTTTGTAGATGAGAGTAACCGTCTGGTGTGTCCGACCAATAATAACCATGTGCTGATGCTGAAGGCAACAGATGAAGACGGAAACGTACTTCCGGAATTTGAGAAAGTGCTGGATATTGATATTAAAGCAGCGGCAGAGGCAGCACTTGGAAAAACACTGGATCAGAATCTTCTTGCGGTAGTGTTTGACTATGAAGGAAATCTCTGGTTTGCAACCGGAGGATTCCGCATTTACCCTGACAGGAAACAGCAGGGTGCTATGGGCTATATTTCCCGTACAGCTATTGATGCCATTTTAAATGGAGAGGAAACTGATCTGTCAGATGCAGTCTTCGTATATGAGCTGGCTCCGGGAGAGGGTGCAGAGAACGGAATTGCAGCATCCAAGGATGGAGCAGTGATCCTGACGAATCAGAACTGTTATCTGCTTCAGGCAGACAATGGGGTGAAGAAAATCTGGGAAACTCCTTACGAGAGTGCTGGTGCGAAAGAAAGCAAAGAAGGGGATGAAACAACTGGCGGAGGTCTTGCCTGGGGTAGCGGATGCTCTCCATCCCTTACAAAAGATCTGGTGATGTTTACTGATAATCAGGAGACCGTAAATCTTCTTGCCCTGGATATGAAAACAGGAGAAGTTGTTGCAAGTCTCCCTGTAATCGATGAACTTCCGGAGGGCAGTCAGGTATCTGTTGAAAATTCTGCGATCGTGTATGATAACGGTGCAGGAACCGTAAGTACCATCGTATGTAACTGGTTTGGTGCAGGAAGTGCCAACCTGGGAAAAGAGGACAGTGATTCCTCCATTCAGAGTTATACAAATATTTATGATGAAAATTGGTTGAAACAGGGAAATAAAATGATCACGCCGGGTGTGGAACGCGTAGATACGATTAAGACTGAGGATGGATACGAAATGAAGAGTATCTGGTGCAGAAGTGATCTGTCAGATACTTCCATGCTGAAATTATCTACGGCAACCGGATATATCTACGGATATGTACAGAATTTGGAAACCGGTATGTGGCAGTATATTATACTTGATTTTGAGACCGGTGAAACTGTTTTTTCCATGGATGTTGCCAGCAAGCCTATGTACAACAACATGGCTATCGGAATGTATGCCGGAAACAGCGGAAATGCACTTTACTGTCCTACCGGTTATCTGGAACTTCTGAGACTTCAGGACAGATTCGTTTATCTGCCGGAAATGCCTTATCGTAAGGTTGATCTGGATCAGGCAATGCGCAATGTGTTAAGCCAGGAGAAATTTGCGGCAGATGGTGGTCTGGGAGATGTGGAAGGATGGCTGAATACGATCACAATTGAGAACGTACATCCGAATACAACCGTTGCAATACGTATGAAAGGAATCTCTGGGGAAACAGGTTCTCTGAAGCTGTATGCATACGGCACAGATGGTACCTTGAAAGAAGTTCCGGCAGAGAAATGGCATATCCAGACAGAAGATGGTGAAACACCGGATACATTATCCGAAGATGTACTGTATGAGGTACACATGACTGTGGAAGATGGCGGCGACTTTGATCTCAGTGAAACGGAAAAGGAGATTAAGATATCTGCTGTTCTGGGAATCTGAAGGATATGCTTTATTGCAAAGATACACTTAGGGGTTGCATAATTTGTAATAATACTGTATATTAATTGTAACGATTCGCGAAATGAGTCTGTTTTTGTAATATTATTTAAAAGAAGATGAATCAATTCAAAGCACCATTGCTTTGTAAAGGAGGAACTATATTATGAAAAAAGTAGGTTTGGCCGTTTTGCTTCTGGGCGCAGCGCTTTGCATCCCTGGATGTGGATTTGAGGAAGGTGCAGGAGCAAGCGTTACAGTTATACAGGCAACCCCGACCCCTATTCCAACACCAACCCCTGAGGCAACTCCTACACCAGAAGTTACGCCTACTCCAGAACCAGTTGTAGAGCAGACTGCAAGCGGTGTGAATGTAACCAAGCAGGATGGTACATATGTTGCGAATGCAG
The DNA here is from genome assembly GCF_040914025.1 of Ruminococcus sp. RTP21484sp1_RTP21281st1_A8_RTP21281_210402. Classification (NCBI taxonomy): domain Bacteria; kingdom Bacillati; phylum Bacillota; class Clostridia; order Eubacteriales; family Oscillospiraceae; genus Ruminococcus; species Ruminococcus sp. RTP21484sp1_RTP21281st1_A8_RTP21281_210402. The sequence continues at coordinate 38,090 of NZ_JBCPGE010000022.1, read as the reverse complement.
ATATTAACCTTCGTGCAGATGCAAGTGCAGATGCTACCTGGATCGCAGGTGTAACAAGCGGTACACAGCTTACAAGTACAGGTGTATGCGACAATGGCTGGATTGAGGTTTCCTATGAGGGACAGACTGCTTATGTATCCGGTGATTATGTAAGTGCAGTGGCAGCTGACGGTGCAGCCGCAGATGGAACTGCTGATCAGGCAGCTACAGAAGGAAGCGCAGATGCTGCAGCTGATGAGGCTGTCGCAGGCTGACAGGCTGGAAATTTAAGCGATGAAATGATGAGATGAAAGACGCTATGTAAATGGATGATATTATCGTTTGCATAGCGTTTTTTGAGTACTAAAGAAATTCCCTCCTGCCATGAAATGGTAAGAGGGAGATTTCTGAATATATCAAATCAAATTATTTCGGATAAACCAGTCTGTCTGGTTTGATATCATACAGCACTTCATCCAGGAACTTCTTAGCCAGATATTTCGCCATTCCAAGGTTCATATCCAGATAATTTCCACAATCTTTCGGGGAAGCACCAGGAACCTCGCCCTCGAAATCACGGATAAACTCAAAGGTTTCAACCATAAGCGGAACAATATCCTTAGATTCATAATCTCCGTTCAGCAGCAGATAATTGCCGGTACGGCAGCCCATTGGTCCCCAGTAGATCATCTTCGGTCCGAATTCCTTGTGGTTGCGAAGAAAAGTAGCAGCAAGATGCTCAATGGTGTGAAGCTCTGCTGTGTTCATAACAGGCTCCTCATTTGGGGAAGTCATACGGATGTCAAAAGTGGTGATCACACTATTTCCAACCGGATCCTTGCGGGAAACGTAAACGCCTGGCTGAAGTTTGATGTGATCTATTGTGAAACTGGTAATCTTTTCCATAAAAAAGACCTCGCTTTCTGATAAATTCTTTCTTGATTTTAGCAGACAATACAAGCTGTGGCAAGACAAAGAAAAAGAAATTGAACAATCTGTGAAAACAATTGTTTTTTACGTGATTTTCGTTATAATAGAAAAAGATGGCATCAAGAATTGGAGGCATAAAATCATGAAAAAAAGAAAAATTCTGGCAATGCTGATGGTGGCAGCTCTTTCCGCAGGAATGCTGGCAGGCTGTGGTTCAGATGATACGAAAGAGGAAAGCAAGAGCACAGAAGCAGCAGATACTAAGGAGAATACAGAAGAAAATAAAGACACAGAAGAAACAAAAGAGGAAAGTACAGAGGAAAGTGCTGACCAGTCAGAAGGAACGGAGGAAGAAGTTTCCGGCTTTACAGACGGTTCCGGGGATGGAGAAGGTACAGATGAGACAGCAGACGATACCAGCACTGTTCTGGATACCTCAGAGCCTCTTACGGGTCTTCATCATGCAGAGATTGAGGTGAAGGACTACGGCACCATTAAGGTGGAACTGGATGCGGACACAGCACCTATCAGTGTAACCAACTTTGTGAAACTGGCACAGGAGCATTTCTATGACGGACTTACTTTCCACCGTATTATTGATGGATTTATGATCCAGGGCGGAGATCCGGAAGGAACTGGAAGAGGAGGCTCTGATGAGACTATTAAGGGTGAGTTTTCTGAGAATGGCGTAAAGAACGACATTTCCCATGAGAGAGGTGTGATCTCCATGGCAAGATCCTCAGACCCGGACAGTGCAAGCTCCCAGTTCTTTATCGTGCAGTCCGACAGTACCTATCTGGATGGACAGTATGCCGCTTTCGGACATGTGACAGAGGGCATGGACATTGTTGACCAGATCTGCAAGGATGCAAAGCCTACAGATAACAATGGAACCATTTCAGCAGATGAGCAGCCGGTGATGACAAGCGTTACCATTATTGACTGACAAAGTACAGATTGAGAATACCGAAGATAAAAACACCCCTTTGGCAGACACAAATAATTACAGTTTGTCTAAGGGGTGTTTTTTGAGTAAATACATGGGAAAAAAGTTGTTGCTTTTTGTATACAAGTTACAGTTTGACTACAAGTACGGGCATAGGCGGATGATTAGGCCGGTTGTAATATTCTGTTTTAATAACCAGAAATTTCCTGGAATCCAGCACTTTCAGCCATTCCAGCAGTGCATCCCGTTCCTCAAACCCGGAATCTCCGCCGCTGTAGATACACAGCATCAGGATCCCGCCCTTTTTCAAAAGGGACAGGGATACGGTAAGTGCCTGAATACTGGATTCTGCTCTCGTGGCAAGAGTATGATCGCCTTTCGGCAGATAGCCGAAATTGAATACAATGCAGCTTACACTCACAGGCTCTGCGTATTTCCCCATATTTACGTGGGAATCCAGAAACAGTTCATAATTGTGGGGAGCATTTTCCTTTTCAAGCCGCTCTCTGGTATTGGCAAGTGCCATTTCCTGAATATCGAAAGCGAGTACATGCCCTTTTTTCCCACAAAGACGGGAAAGAAGCAGAGTGTCATTTCCGTTACCCATGGTGGCATCAATGCAAAGATCTCCCTCTTTTACATGCTCTGAGATAAAGTGGGCGCACCACTGTGTGATCTGGTAGTTCATAATGGTTCCTTTCTTTTGTAGTATCCTTATTATAAAAGACGAAAACAGATGGCAAAATTTCCCGCAAAGTGGGGCGTGCACGTTACGGGAAGGATTTTTTTACATGCTCTGGAATGGCTGTTAAAAATCCAAGGCTATTATAACAGATAAAAAAACAAAGAAAAGATGCATATAAAGGTAAATTATGTATGAAAAGCCGAACATATAAAAAATACATTGCATTCATACGTCTCTTTGCATTATAATAAACGGAACGGACAAAAAATATAAAATTACAGATAAATTTTGTCCAAAAGATTTCAAAGAGAGATGAGGGAAGATAATGTTAGAGGGAAAGACAGTTCTTCTGGGAGTTACAGGAAGTATTGCAGCATATAAGATTGCATATCTTGCAAGCGCGTTGAAGAAACAGCAGGCAGACGTTCATGTGCTAATGACCAGAAATGCCACTAATTTTATTAATCCCATTACTTTTGAGACACTTACCGGGAATAAATGTCTTGTGGATACTTTTGACCGGAATTTCCAGTTCCAGGTAGAGCATGTGTCCATTGCGAAAAAGGCTGACGTTGTGATGATCGCACCGGCAAGTGCCAATGTGATAGGAAAGCTGGCTCATGGAATTGCAGACGACATGCTTACAACCACCATTATGGCATGCAGATGCAAGAAATTTATTTCTCCGGCGATGAACACCAATATGTTCGAGAACCCCATTGTCCAGGATAATCTAAAAACCTTGGAGCATTATGGATACGAAGTAATCGATCCTGCTGTAGGCTATCTTGCATGCGGCGATACCGGAGCGGGAAAAATGCCGGAGCCTGAGACTCTTTTAAACTATATTTTGAGAGAGTGTGCCTGTGAGAAGGATATGAAAGGGCTGAAGGTGTTGGTTACCGCCGGTCCTACCCAGGAGGCAATTGATCCTGTCCGTTATATTACCAACCATTCTTCCGGCAAGATGGGCTATGCCATTGCAAAAATGGCTATGTTGCGCGGAGCAGATGTCACACTGGTAAGTGGACGTACTGCACTTGCACCGCCACCATTTGTGAGAGTGGTTCCAGTGGTAACAGCCAGAGATATGTATGAGGCTGTAACCTCTGTCAGTCAGGAACAGGATATTATCATTAAAGCAGCAGCAGTGGCAGACTATCGTCCGGCCAGTGTGAGCGATGAAAAAATTAAAAAGAAAGACGATGACATGTCCATTGCCCTTGAGAGAACAGATGATATTCTGAAATATCTTGGAGAGCACAAACCGGATGGACAGTTTCTCTGTGGATTTTCCATGGAAACAGAGAATATGATCGGTAATTCCAGAGTCAAACTTACCAGGAAAAATCTGGATATGGTGGCTGCCAACAATGTAAAAATGGCAGGCGCCGGATTCCAGGGGGACACCAATGTTCTGACTCTGATTACACAGGATGAGGAAGTATCACTCCCGCTAATGAGCAAGGAGGATGCAGCCGGTAAGATCCTGGATAAAATACTGCTTGAGAGAGTTCGCAGATAGTTATTTACAGGCTGTCATTCTGGCAGCATTTATAAATCTTTTGCGAAGCCGCAGGCAGTGGCACTGGTGTTATATTCGCAGATTGTATTTTGTAAATCTGGACAGAGGATAACACATTTTTCAGAGTGGCGGGTAAATACCAAAAAAACATGCCCGCTGTTCCATACCGTATTGTATCCCTGGAGCTGAACAGGCTCTAATATAGGGAACGATAACAAGGAGGACAATATGAACAAAAAATTTACAACATCTCAAATCACCTTACTGGGCCTTATGATCGCAATTCTGCTTCTTATGGCTTACACACCTCTTGGCTACCTGAATATCGGGCCTCTTGCAATCACCTTTAATATTATTCCGGTTGCCATCAGCGCAATTACAATGGGACCTGTAGGCGGAGCCATTGCGGGAGCCGTATTCGGACTTACCAGCTTTGGACAGTGTATCGGCATTGGCGGTACCAGCCTTATGGGTGTTACCTTATTCGGAATCAATCCATTCCTGGCGTTTGTTCAGAGATTTATTCCAAGACTGGTTGACGGACTTCTTCTTGGATATATTTTCCAGGGAGTCCGCAGAAAATCAAAAAATATTTATCTTTCCTGCGCTGTAACAGGATTTCTTTCCGCATTTTTAAATACTCTGTTTTTTATGGGGTTATTAGTTGGCCTTTTCGGAAATACCGAGTATGTACAGGGACTTATGGGTGGAAAAAACGTGATTCTGTTCATCTGTACATTTGTAGGAATCAACGCAGTATGTGAAATGCTTTCCGCTACCGTTATCACAGGCGCTGTAGGTGCAGCCCTTTACAAGGCAAGGCTTCTTCCGGAAACAGAGAAGAAATCTGAGAAAGTGGTAAAAACAGCAGAAGTTTAAGAAAATTGGAAACAGACAGACTGTTTGCAAAAATGGCCGCTGATTGCGGCTGAAAGCAGTCTGGCTGATGATAGAGAAATCATGGAGGAAAAAATGATTTTAGCAATTGATATTGGAAACACAAATATTGTGGTTGGCTGCATTGATTCAAAGCAAACCTATTTCATTGAGAGACTTTCCACTGTCCGTACAAAAACAGAACTGGAATACGCAGTTGACCTGAAGACAGTTTTGGATTTATATCATATTAAGCGGATTGATATTGAAGGCTGCATTATTTCCTCTGTAGTACCGCAGATTACCAATGCCGTGAAGCTTGCAGCTGAAAAGGTTCTGAAAAAAGAACCTATGGTATTGGGACCAGGTGTAAAAACAGGACTGAATATCCTGATGGATAATCCCGGACAGCTTGGAGCAGATCTTGTAGCAAATGCAGTTGCAGGAATTCATGAATATTCTCTTCCACTGGCAATTATTGATATGGGAACTGCAAGTACGGTAAGCGTAGTAGATGAGAAGAAGCATTATGTGGGAGGCATGATTTTTCCCGGAATGGGAGTGTCCCTGGATGCCCTTACAGCCCATGCTTCTCAGCTTAGCGGAATCAGTATTGAAGCACCGAAGCGCATCATTGGAAAAAATACTATTGAATGCATGAAAAGCGGTGTGATTTATAGCAATGCAGCAGCCCTTGACGGAATTGTTGACAGAATTGAAGAAGAGCTTGGACAGAAAATTACAGTTGTTGCAACTGGTGGCCTTGCCCGTAAGATTATCCCACATTGCAAGCGGGAGATTTTGTTGGATGAGGATCTTTTGTTAAAAGGTTTGCTCATTATATATGAGAAGAACAGAAAAGAATTATAAGCTTTCTGAGAATGAAAAATGAGACAGGTCAGAACTTCACGGTTATGAGGTTCTGACCTGTTTTGCCCGAATTCGGTTGCCGTTAGGAACGATGAAAGGCATCTGCAAAATCTTCTGGGACAGGGGCAGTCATACACATGTTTTCTCCTGTAACAGGGTGAGTAAATTCCAGCTGAAAGGAGTGCAGGGGCTGTCTTTTTATAATTCTGTAATCTGGATTGTAGAGAAAGTCTCCTGGCAGCGGATGTCCAATGTACTTCATATGCACACGGATCTGATGAGTGCGTCCGGTTTCCAGATGGAGCTCGATGAGAGAGTAGGAATGATAGGTGGCTAATTGCTCATAGTGTGTGACCGCACTCTCCCCATTTGCGAAATCCACCTGTCTTTTGATGGTGGAATCTGCTGCACGCCCGATAGGCGCATCAATAGTTCCCTGCTCTGGTGTGAGTCCCTGTACAATTGCCAGATAGGTACGCCGGATCTGACGCTGCTTCATCTGGGCAGAGAGAACTGCTGCACTATAAGGGTTTTTTGCCAGAATCAGGGCTCCTGTGGTGTCTCTGTCCAGACGGTTGATGCAGCGGTAGACGAAATGCTGTCCTTTTTCTTTAAAATACCAGGCAACTCCATTAGCCAGTGTATTATCATAATTTCCAATGGAAGGGTGCACAGGCATGTCTGCCGCCTTATTTATGACTAAAATATCTTCATCTTCATATAGAATAGAAAGGTCCATTCTCACAGGCAGGATATTCTCAGTGTTGTCCGCTTCCGGAATATGTATGTGAAGAGAATCTCCGACCTGAAGAACTGATTTCCCAAATCCCCGCTCACCATTTAGCTGAATCGCATTTTTATCTGCCTTCATGGAAGATAAAATTCCCCGGGAAAAGCCCTTGCTCTTGAGAAAATCAAGAAGCTGCATTCCTTCCTGCTCTGGCTTTATAGTGTATGTAAGAATTCTGTCCAAGGTGTTCCTCCTGAAATTGTATTAAAATTATGCGGAAACATAAGGATTGTGCGTAATTAAATACTGTAATTTTTTTGCTCAAGGTGTATAATAGCACAGAAAATATTTGTATGGAAGTATCTGAAGCAGTTTTATGAGATATACATCCATGCGACAGGAACTATTTATACATTTAAGGAAAAAGAGGAAACATATGAAACAACAGCAACATCTTTTTACAAACAAAATGCTCCGGGCGCTTCTTGTTCCTATTATTATGGAACAGCTATTAAATGCCTTGATGGGTACGGTAGATACCATGATGGTCAGCAATGTAGGTTCTGCGGCCATTTCCGCCGTTTCTCTTGTGGACTCCATCAATGTATTGATCATTCAGGCCTTTTCTGCACTGGCAGCAGGAGGTACTATTATCTGTACCCAGTATCTTGGACAGAAGAATCACGAGATGGCAAACAAATCAGCCAGGCAGGCACTTTTTATTATAACGGCTATTTCTGTTTTCATCGTTGTGCTTGGACTTGCTTTCCGTGCACCGCTTCTTAGCTTTATTTTCGGAAAAGTAGACGCGGATGTTATGGAGAATTCCATGGTATATTTCTTTTATACTGTGCTGTCCTATCCTTTTATTGCGCTTTATGATGCCGGAGCATCCATTTTCCGTGCACAGGAAAACACCAGAGGACCGATGGTAATTTCCATTATTTCTAATGTGATGAATATTGTGGGAAATGGAATCCTGATCTGGGTATTTCATATGGGAGTTGCCGGAGCGGCTATTTCCACGCTGGTGTCCAGAATTTTCTGTGCAGTAGTAGTGCTGTACCAGCTTAGAAAAGACAGGCAGCCAATTGTGGTACGTGATTATCTGAAAATCCGTCCGGATGGAAAAATGATTGGCAGGATACTTGCTCTTGGTATTCCTTCCGGTATAGAGAATAGCATGTTCCAGCTTGGAAAGCTGGCAATCCAGTCTACAGTCTCTACACTTGGAACCACTGCAATTGCAGCCCAGGCTATGACCAATATGCTGGAGATGTTAAATGGAACAGCTGTAATTGGTGTTGGAATTGGACTTATGACGGTAGTGGGACAGAGCCTTGGAGCTGGAAGAAAAGATGAGGCAGTTTATTACATGAAGAAACTGATGATCTTTTCCGAAGTCTTTCTCATCGCCTGCTGTGCAGTGGTATATGTCCTTGCACGACCGATTACCATGATCGGTGGAATGGAAGCCAAAAGCGCTGAAATGTGTCTGGATATGATGTTCTGGATCACCATTGTGAAACCAATCGTATGGATGTTTGCGTTTATTCCGGCTTACGGCATGCGTGCAGCAGGAGATGTGAAGTTTTCCATGATTACTTCCTGCATTACTATGTGGACCTTCCGCTTTTGCCTGTGCGTTTATCTGATCCGGGTTTGCGGCATGGGACCGATGGCTGTCTGGATTGGAATGTTTACAGACTGGACGGTACGTGCGATCGTGTTCGGTCTGCGGTTTAAGAGTGGAAAATGGATGGAACATAAAGTTGTGTAAAAGGTAACTGCAAAAGATAAGGAAAGCTATCCCCTTTTATTGACTTTTAAATAGCAAAATTATATAATGTAACGGATAAAAACAGGGAAAAGCATGATCAGGAAGCCAGGTGTAATTCCTGCACAAGTCCGTTACTGTACAGTCAGATACTGGTTGCTTTTTCAGAAACAGGATTTCCTGCGGCAACCGGGATAAGACTGATAGGAAAGAAGCTTTGTTGTCAGGACAGGGCTTCTTTTATTTACGTAACAGATGGGACGTCACAATTCCGGAAGCCCGCATAGCGGGTTCCTTATAGCTTTGGAGGCAAGAAACATGGAACATAAGACAGGATTGGAAGATTATTATGTGATCCGCGGACAGAAGAAAATGCGTTTTGGCTATACCACAGGTTCCTGCGCGGCAGCAGCCTGTAAGGGCGCCTGCCTGATGCTTCTGGGAAAAGAAAAGTTAACATCTGTACCGCTTATGACTCCTAAGGGAATCCTCCTTGACCTGGAGCTGCATGACATTCAGATCAGTGAAAATCAGGTTACCTGTGCAGTGAGAAAAGATGCCGGAGATGATCCGGACACAACAAATGGCATTCTTGTTTATGCTACAGTGTGGAAGACGGATACTGCCGGAATTGTTATAGATGGAGGAGTGGGCGTAGGCAGAGTTACAAGACCCGGGCTCTCCCAGAAAGTGGGAGAAGCGGCAATCAATCCTGTTCCTCGTGCAATGATCCTTCGGGAAGCAGAAGAAGCTGCAGTTTCCCATGACTATGAGGGCGGTCTGAAGGTTGTGATTTCTGTCCCGGAAGGTGTAGAAATCGGCAAGAAGACCTTCAATCCCAGACTGGGAATCACAGGGGGAATTTCCATTCTTGGAACCTCCGGAATTGTGGAGCCTATGAGTGAAAAAGCTCTTGTAGAAAGCATTCATGTGGAAATGAAGCAGCACTTTACCCAGGGTGAGAAGTACCTTCTTGTGACTCCGGGAAACTATGGGGCAGATTATCTGCGTGAGCACATGACCTTACCTTTTGAACGAAATATCAAGTGCAGCAATTATGTGGGAGAAACCATTGATATGGCTGTAGACATGGGCGTGAAGGGAATTCTGTTTGTGGCCCATATTGGCAAGTTTGTAAAGGTAGCAGCAGGAATTATGAACACCCATTCCCACAGTGCAGATGCCCGTATGGAAGTGCTTGCAGCCAATGCCCTCAGAGTGGGAGCGGATGGAGATACTGCAAGAGGTATCCTGAATTGCAATACCACAGATGAAGCCCTTGATATTTTGCACGAAAAAGGCCTTTTAGAGCCTGCAATGCAAGAAATTATGGAAAGAATCCAGTTTTATCTGGATCACCGTTCCTATGAACAAATTAAGCTTGGTGCGGTTGTTTTTAACAATGTATATGGATATCTGGGAAAAACAAGAGATGCCGGTGAACTGATTCAGGAAATTCAGAAGCAGGATGAAATGCTTAAACTTCAAATGTAAACAGGCTCTGGATATGGAAAATATGCTGTAAGGCGTTTTGCGAATAAAGATTTGTTCAATTTATAAGAGAAAAATAAAAAACAGAGTAGTTATGCTTAAAAACTATTTCAGAAAGAGAGATCTATGACAGGAAAATTATATGGCGTAGGAGTTGGCCCGGGGGATCCGGAGCTGATCACTTTAAAGGCTTTAAGACTTACAAAGGAAGCAGATATACTGGTTTTTCCAGGGGAAAACCCAAAAGAATCTGTAGCGTACAGGATCATGAAAGGTGCGTACCCGGAAATTGACAGCAAACAGATGATTTCCCTGCCAATGCCCATGATCAAAGACAGAGAAGAACTGAAACGTGTTCATGATGAAGGAGCAAAAATAATTGCAGAATGGCTTGAGAAAGGAAAAAATGTAGTATTCCTTACCCTGGGAGATCCAACCGTATATTCTACATACATTTATGTTCATAAAAGGGTGGAGCAGCTGGGATATGCAACGGAAATCGTCAGCGGCATTACATCCTTTTGCGCAGTCAGTGCCAGATTTAATGAAGGACTGGTGGAAAAATCCCAGCAGCTTCATGTAATCCCTGCCTCCTATCAGATAGAAGAAGCATTGAAGCTTCCCGGAACGAAGGTTCTGATGAAAACCGGCAAAAAAATGCAGGAAGTGAAAGCACAGATCAAAGCATCTGGAAACAAGGCAGAGATGATCGAAAATTGCGGAATGCCAGATGAGAAAATTTACAGAAGTGTGGAAGAAATTCCAGATGATGCAGGTTATTATTCGTTAATCATTGTGAAGGAAAAGTAAGATAATGTAAATGAAAACCAATGTAGGCAGAGTAAAAATTTATTAAAGTAAGAACTATAAAACTTTGCCGCATAATAGAAATTATAGTGAAAAAGGAGAGAAAGCCATGATTCATTTCGTAGGAGCAGGTTCCGGAGCACCGGATCTGATCACCGTAAGAGGAAAGAAATATCTGGAAGAAGCAGACGTAGTTATTTATGCAGGATCTCTGGTAAATCCCAAACTTCTGGAGTACACAAAGGATATTTGTACCATTTATAACAGCGCAAAGATGACACTGGAAGAGGTGCTTTCTGTTATGGAAAAGGCAGAAGCAGCAGGCAAGACAACAGTAAGACTCCACACAGGTGATCCCTGTATTTATGGTGCCATCCGTGAGCAGATGGATGTGCTGGATGAGAAAGGGATTGCTTATGATTACTGTCCTGGTGTCAGCGCATTCTGCGGTGCGGCAAGTGCTTTAAATCTGGAATATACGCTGCCGGATATTTCCCAGAGCGTGATCATCACCCGTATGGAAGGGAGAACTCCGGTTCCGCCAAAGGAAAGCATTCAGTCCTTTGCCGCGCATCAGGCAACTATGGTTGTTTTTCTCAGCACAGGAATGCTGGAAGAGCTGAGCAGAAGACTGATCGAAGGCGGTTATACGGCAGATACTCCTGCTGCGATTGTGTATAAGGCAACCTGGGAGGATGAGAAGAAATTTGTGTGCACGGTAGGAACTCTGGCGCAGACCGCGAAGGAGAATCATATTACGAAGACTGCACTTATGATCATTGGAGACTGTGTAAATGCCGCTCATTATGATCGTTCTAAATTATACGATCCAGGATTTACAACTGAGTTCCGTGAAGCAACGAAATAAGAATAAGACTCTAGAGCCTGTTCCAGATGAAAGGAAAACGGATGAAAATTTCCATGATATGCTACACCCTGACAGGGCAGCAGACAGGAGAGAAACTAAAAAAGGGACTGGAAAAAGAAGGAAATATGGTTTTTCTTTTTACAAAGAGTAAATACATTCCAGACTCTATAAAGGGCAGTTGCGGGAAATGGACGGGAGAACAGTTCGAAACTGCAGACAGTATCATTTTCATTGGAGCAGCAGGAATCGCAGTGCGCAGCATCGCCCCCTTTATACAGAGCAAAAAGAAAGACCCGGCTGTGCTGGTAGTAGATGAATTGGGCAAATTCGTGATATCCCTGCTGTCTGGACATCTTGGCGGGGCAAATGAACTTGCCTGTCTGGCTGCAGACATTTTACAGGCAATCCCTGTAGTCACAACTGCCACAGATCTTGAGGGGAAATTTGCTGTGGATGTGTTTGCAAAAAAAAATAACTGTCACATTTTTCGAATGAAAGAGGCGAAAGAGGTTTCTGCCGCGCTGCTGGCAGGTGAGAAGGTTGGATTCTACAGCGAATTTCCCTGGGAGGGAGAACTGCCAGAGGGACTGATCGGGTGTCAAAAAAATGGCATATCACTTTCTGAAATACAGTATGAAACTGTGGATGGCACACCACTTCCAGAGGTGGGAATTGCCGTGACCGTACATAAAAGCTGTCATCCCTTTGCCTCAACGACGCATGTAGTTCCACCAGCTGCTGCGCTTGGAATGGGCTGCCGGAAAAATAAAGAATCAGAAGCCGTGGAAAAAGCAGCATTCAGCTGCCTGAAAGAAAATGACATTTATCCGGAGGCAGTTGCAGCTCTTGCAAGCATTGATGTAAAAAAAGAAGAACCCGGGCTTCTGGCTCTTTCAGAAAAGCTGGGAGTTCCTTTCAAAACATTTTCCAGTGAGGAACTTCTGTCTGTGCAGGGTGAATTCACCTCATCCTCTTTTGTGAGTAAGACAGTAGGTGTGGATAATGTGTGTGAACGAAGCGCGGTGAAAGCCGCAGAAAATTATACTGGCATTCATTTTATACAGAGAAAACGGGGAGCAGAGGGCGTGACTACGTCTCTTGTCCTTGGAGATTGGAGGATACGTTTTGAGTAAAGAAAAGAAAATTTATGTGGTAGGAATCGGACCAGGTTCTTATGAAGGAATGACAGGAGCTGCAGCCACAGCTCTTGAAAAAAGTGATGTGATCGTTGGATATACTGTTTATATTGATCTTGTAAAAGATCATTTTCCGGGAAAATCTTTTCTCACCACACCTATGAGAAAGGAAGTGGATCGCTGTGTAATGGCTTTTGATGAGGCTATGAAAGGTCAGATAGTCTCCATGATCTGTAGTGGTGATGCGGGAGTTTACGGAATGGCTGGTCTTATGTATGAAATCGGCGCAAACTATCCGGATGTGGAGCTGGAAGTAGTTGCAGGTGTTACAGCAGCAACCGGAGGAGCAGCAGTGCTTGGTGCTCCATTGATCCACGATTTCTGTCTGATCAGTCTCAGTGATCTGCTTACACCATGGGAAAAAATCGAGAAGCGTCTTCTTCTGGCTTCGGAAGCTGATTTTGTGATTGTTCTTTACAATCCGTCCAGTCACAAGAGACACGATTATCTGAAAAAAGCCTGTGAACTTATGCTTCAACACAAATCTCCGGAAACAGTATGCGGTACCGTACAGAATATTAACCGCGAGGGTGAAACTGCCAGGGTTATGACTCTGGCTGAATTGAAAGAAACACAGGTAGATATGTTTACCACTGTATTTATCGGAAATTCACAGACCAGAAATATTGATGGAAAAATGGTAACACCAAGAGGATATAAAAATGTTTGATATTGTCGTATTTGCAGGCACCACAGAAGGCTGTGAAATCTGCAGCTTTCTGGCAAAAAATAAAGTAAGTGTGCTTGCATGTGTCGCTACCGATTACGGCAGCAAATCATTAAAAGAGGGCGAATATCTGAAAATCCACGCTGGCCGCCTGAATGGGGAGGAGATGGAAAATCTTCTGAAAGAACTCAGTCCCGGACTGGTGCTGGATGCTACCCATCCGTATGCTGCCGAGGTAACGGAGAATATTCGGGCTGCCTGCCAAAATACAGGTTTTTCCTACCAGCGAGTATTAAGAGAGGCCGGTGCTTATCAGGATAAGGCTGTTTATGTGGAGAATACAGAGGCAGCAGTGGAATTTCTGGAAGGTACAAAAGGAAATATCCTGCTTACCACAGGCAGCAAAGAGCTTGGGAAATTTACAGCTTTATCGGATGCAGGAGAACGCATTTATGCCCGTGTTCTGTCTTTGCCATCTGTGATGGAAACCTGCAAAGGGTATGGCTTTGAGGGCAAACATCTGATCGGTATGCAGGGACCCTTTTCCATGGAATTAAACGCAGCCATGCTTCGTCAGTATGACTGCAGATACCTTGTGACAAAGGATACAGGAAAAGCAGGTGGTTTCCAGGAGAAAATTGATGCTGCACTTATGTGCGATGTGATTCCTGTTATAATTGGAAGACCGCTGCAGGAAGAGGGTCTTTCTGTGGCAGAATGTAAACATATGCTCACGGAATATTTTGGACTTACTCTAAAACCTCACGTTACACTTCTGGGAATTGGGATGGGAAGTGAGAAAACCCTCACAATTCAGGGAAAAAGGGCAGTTCAAAGAGCTGATCTGATCATTGGAGCCAGGCGCATGGCAGACTCCATCCGGGAGCCGGGACAGCCGGTGGTGTATGAATACCGCAGTGATGTGATTGGAGCTTATATTAAGAGCCATCCGGAATATGAGAATATTGTGATAGCTTTGTCCGGGGATGTTGGATTCTACAGCGGAGCGAAGAAGCTGCTGGATGTGTTGAATGGAAGGAAACCAGAGGGTGTTTTAGCAGATGATTTTAAAGAGCAGGAGGACAGTGAAAAAGGAAATGGCTGTGTCTCCATTGAGATTATCTGCGGAATTTCTTCTGTAGTTTATTTTATGTCCCAGATCGGTTTATCCTGGGATGATGCGAAGATCACTAGCGCCCACGGCAAAAATTGCAATTTGGTTTCCATGATCAAGCAGAATCAGAAGGTATTTTCCATTCTGGGAACAAAAAGTGCGGTTGCAGAACTTGCACAGAAACTGGTGGAATATGAGATGGGAGATGTGGTTCTTTATGTTGGAGAAAACCTTTCCTATCCAGATGAAAAAATATTCCAGGCGAACGCCAGTGAACTGACTTCCTATGAGGGTCAGGCATTGAGCGTTGTCTGTGCTTTTAATGAAAAAGCCAGACCGGCATTTTCCACTCATGGAATTCCAGATGAGAAATTTATCCGTGGAAAAGCACCTATGACAAAAGAAGAGGTGAGATGTGTTTCCCTTTCTAAGCTTCGTCTTCAGGAAGATTCCATCTGTTATGATGTAGGTGCCGGAACAGGTTCTGTTTCTGTGGAAATGGCTCTTCGCGCAGATCAGGGACAGGTTTTCGCTGTTGAGAAAAAGGATGACGCGGTGGCTCTTCTTTACGAAAACAAACAGCGGTTTGCAGCGGATAATCTGGAAATTATAAAGGGCGAGGCACCGGAAGCACTAAAAGAACTGCCGGTTCCTACTCATGCGTTTATCGGTGGTTCATCAGGAAATCTGAAAGAAATCGTTGCCCTGCTTTTAGAAAAGAATCGGGATGTGCGGATCGTGATCAACTGCATTACGCTGGAGACTATCAGTGAGGCACTGGAAATATTGAAAGAATACGATTTCGCAGATCAGGAAGCAGTGCAGCTTACAGCCTCCAGATCAAAAGAGATTGGAAAATACCATCTAATGATGGGAGAGAATCCTATTTATATTATCACTTGCCAGAGCCCCCGGGCGCGGATATGACAGGTGTGGTTTTTTTTAGAGTGCAGAAAAAGGCTGTTGGCGAGGAAAGAAGAGGAGGACTATCATGAAAAAAAGAATACCCAGGATCTTGCTTGCAGCAGGAGCCAGCGGAAGCGGAAAAACACTTCTCACCTGTGGTCTGCTGCAGGTACTGGTAAACAGAGGGATAAAGGCAGTCTCCTTTAAATGCGGACCGGATTATATTGATCCCATGTTCCATACCCAGGTAATTGGTACAAAATCCCGAAATCTGGACACTTTTTTTACAGGAGAGGATATTACCCGATCTCTTCTTGCAAAAAACAGTGCTGACTGTGAAATTGCAGTGATGGAAGGCGTTATGGGTTTTTATGACGGCGTGGCAGGAATTACAACCAGAGCAAGTGCCTATGATCTGGCCCGGGTAACGGATACGCCTGTGCTTCTGATCGTAAACAGCAAAGGAATGAGTGTTTCACTTGCTGCTTACATAAAAGGATTTATGGAATATAAAAAGGACAGCCATATAAAAGGCGTGATTTTTAATCAGATGTCGCCCATGCTTTATCCCCGAATGAAAAAGCTGATAGAAGAAGAGCTTGGCATTAAGGTGCTGGGCTATGTGCCAAGGGTGGAAGATTGTGTGATCGAGAGC
This sequence comes from Ruminococcus sp. RTP21484sp1_RTP21281st1_A8_RTP21281_210402, assembly GCF_040914025.1. NCBI lineage: Bacteria > Bacillati > Bacillota > Clostridia > Eubacteriales > Oscillospiraceae > Ruminococcus > Ruminococcus sp. RTP21484sp1_RTP21281st1_A8_RTP21281_210402. The sequence continues at coordinate 22,068 of NZ_JBCPGE010000022.1, read as the reverse complement.
CGACACCTGGGACTGATTTTGCCAGAAGAAATCCCGGAACTGAAGGGACGGCTTTTGAAGCTGGCAGAAGTGCTGGAAAACAGTCTGGAAATAGAAGAGATCTTAAAACTGGCCAATGAGGCACCAGTGTTGGAATATCCATTGTTGGAAAAGACAGATGAGAGATCCCTATGTCAGCCAGCTGGAACCAGTGCAATAGCTGAAAAGGTGAAAAGAGAAGTGGATGCATTGACTGAAATGAGTCAGGTGTATACCTGGAAAAGCCCAAAGAAGCTTCGGATCGGTCTTGCGAAAGATGAGGCATTCTGCTTCTTTTATGAGGATAATCTGGATCTTCTTCGTTCCATGGGTGCCGAGTTGGTGGCTTTTTCGCCTGTACATGACGGACATTTACCAGAAAATCTGGACGGACTTCTTCTCTATGGTGGATATCCGGAATTAAATGGAAAAGCATTGGAGGAGAATCTTTCTATGCGGCAGGAAATTGCGGCAGCCATAAAGGATGGAATGCCCTGTCTTGCAGAATGCGGTGGGTACATGTATCTCCACGAAAGCATGGAGGGAATGGATGGGAAATTCTATGAAATGGCAGGCGTTATTCCGGGTAAGGTATGGCGCACACCCAGACTGACCCGGTTTGGCTATATTACTTTGAAGCAGAATCAGGGGATTTCCCATGGAAAACAGGAAACTGCAATTCTTGGGGAGTCAGATCTTGGAGTAAGTCCGGCCCATGAATTTCATTATTTTGATTCGGATAATTGTGGAACTGCATTTCATGCTTCCAAACCGGAAAGCAAACGCGGGTGGGACTGCATGCACGGCTCTGATCATTTGTTAGCTGGCTTTCCTCATTTATATTATTACGCAAATCCGAAAATCCCACAGGCATTTTTAAAAAAGTGTCTGGAGTATAAGGAGTTACAAAAATGATACGATTATTAACTCTTCCGGCAGGTTTTATTCTTGACCTGCTTATGGGAGATCCAAGATGGCTATATCATCCGGTATGTCTTATAGGAAATCTGATCAGCATACTGGAAAAAGGAATACGAAAGGTGTTTCCGAAAACAGATAAGGGTGAGCGGGTAGGAGGCATTCTGGAAGTTGTCCTTGTCTGTTTTATTACCTTTTTTATTCCTTACGTTGTAATCCATCTGCTTTATAAATGGAATTTCTGGCTGGGCTTTGCACTGGAGACTTTCTGGTGCGGACAGCTGTTTGCAACAAAATCATTGAAAGTGGAAAGTATGAAAGTATATGACCGCCTGAAAAACGGAACCATTGAGGAAGCACGGTATGCTGTTTCCATGATCGTGGGACGTGATACACAGGCACTTTCAGAAATCGGAGTGACGAAGGCAGCTGTGGAAACGGTTGCGGAAAATTCCTCTGACGGAATTATTGCCCCTATGCTTTACATGGCAATTGGCGGTATTCCCCTGATGTTTTTGTACAAGGGCATCAACACTATGGATTCTATGCTTGGATATAAAAACGATAAATATCTGTATTTTGGAAGATGTGCAGCCAGACTTGACGATGTGGCGAATTATATTCCAGCCAGAATTTCCGGCTGGCTGATGGCATTGTCCACAGTATTTGTTGGAATGGATACCAAAAATGCAGTGAAAATATACAGAAGAGACCGCCGCAATCATGCAAGCCCCAATTCTGCCCAGACAGAAGCGGCTATGGCAGGAGCCCTGGATGTACAGCTGGCAGGAAATGCTTATTATTTTGGTAAGCTATATGAAAAACCGACGATCGGGGATCCGATCCGCCCGGTTGAAATCGAGGATATTCCAAGAGCGAATAAACTGCTTTATGCAACCTGTATTGTGGGAGCAATTTTATTCTTCGGGCTGAGTGTTCTTCTGAAAACTGTGTTATAGCAGATTTTGCTGAAAAAACAGTAACAAATAAAAGATTAAAGTATGTTTTAAAATTGTGATGCACATCTAGAGCGTGCAATTACTTGAATGGAGACAACAATGGAAAAACACATACATGGCGGTGATGTGTATCATCATCAGGGGTGCATTGACTTTTCAGCAAACTGCAATCCTCTTGGTACCCCAGAGGGAATCAAAAAAGCAATCATTAAAAGTCTGGAGCATATAAACGATTACCCCCAGGTAGGCTGCACTCCCTTAAAAAAAGCCATTGCAGAATATGAGAATACGAAGCCGGATCAGGTGATCTGCGGAAACGGCGCTGCAGAGGTGATCTTTTCCCTTTGCCGGGCGGTGAATCCAAGACGGGCTCTGGTGCCGGCTCCGACTTTTGCAGAATACCAACAGGCATTATATAGTGTGGATTGCCAGGTGGAGTTTTTTCCCCTGAATGGGAAAAAGGGGTTTGTGCTGGAGGAAGACTTCTTACAGGCATTGACAAAAGAGATTGACATTATTTTCCTGTGTAATCCCAATAATCCAACCGGGCTTCTGGTGGAAAAACCGTTGCTGGAAAAAATTCTGAAGCGTTGTCAGGAACTTGATATTCTTATGGCTGTGGACGAATGCTTCCTGGATTTCGTTCCATCACCAGAAAAATATACGCTAAAAGAATATCTGGAAACCTATGACAATCTGTTTCTTCTGAAAGCTTTTACAAAGCGCTATGCTATGGCAGGTGTGAGACTTGGCTATGGTCTTTGCGGAAATAAAGGACTTCTGGAAAAAATAGAAGGTGTATGTCAGCCCTGGAATGTCTCTTCCATGGCACAGGCAGCAGGTCTGGCTGCATTACAGGAAACGGAATATGTAGAAAAGGGCAGACAGGTGACATTTGAAGAGCTAGCTTACTTGAAAGAGCAATTGACTGCTCTTGGTTATCCGGTTTACCCATCTCAGGCAAATTATGTGTTTTTTACAGGTCCGCTGGATTTGTATGAGAAGCTGGAGCAGAAGAAGATCCTGATACGCGATTGCAGCAATTATACCGGACTTTCCAAAGGATATTACAGGGTTGCGGTGAAGGAACATGAAGAAAATCAGCAGCTTGTCAGGGCATTGAAAGAAATAGAAAGAAATAGATAGAACCAAAGTTGAAAATGTGATTTTATAAAAGGAGGAACACATTTTGGCAAAAGCAATCATGGTGCAGGGGACAATGTCCAATGCCGGAAAAAGCCTTCTGGCAGCAGGCCTTTGCAGAATTTTTAAACAGGACGGTTACCGTGTGGCACCTTTCAAGTCCCAGAATATGGCGTTGAATTCTTTTATCACAAAAGAAGGTCTGGAAATGGGACGTGCCCAGGTGATGCAGGCAGAAGCAGCCGGAATTGCTCCTTCTGTTCTGATGAATCCTGTTCTTTTAAAGCCTACAAACGATGTAGGCTCCCAGGTGATCGTAAACGGTGAGGTTCTGGGAAACATGAGCGCCAGAGATTATTTCAAATATAAGAAAAAACTGGTGCCGGATATTATGAAGGCTTACAATGCTCTTGCAGCGGAAAATGATATTATTGTTATAGAAGGAGCCGGAAGTCCGGCGGAAATCAACCTGAAAAGTGATGATATCGTAAATATGGGTATGGCGAAAATGGCAAAGGCTCCGGTCCTTCTGGTGGGAGATATTGACCGTGGCGGTGTTTTTGCCCAGCTGATCGGAACTGTCATGCTTCTGGAAGAAGACGAGAAGGAGATGGTAAAAGGCCTGATCATCAATAAATTCCGTGGAGACAAAACCATTCTGGATCCCGGAGTGGAAATGCTGGAGGAGAGAAGCGGCATTCCGGTTGTGGGCGTAGCTCCTTATCTGAATATTCAGGTGGAGGATGAGGACAGCCTGACGGAACGTTTTGAGACAAATCGGACAGTAGACATGATTGACATTGCGGTGATCCGAGTGCCCAGAATTTCTAATTTCACAGATTTTAATCCGCTGGAGAGTATCCAGGGGGTTTCCCTTCGCTATGTAAAAAATCCATCAGAGCTTGGAAATCCGGATATGATCATTCTGCCGGGAACCAAAAATACAATGGAAGATCTTCTGTGGATGAGAGAAAATGGCCTGGAAGCGTTGATCCTGAAGGAGGCTGCGAAAGGAAAGCTGATTTTTGGAATCTGCGGCGGCTATCAGATGATGGGCGAGACTTTAAGCGATCCTCATGGAGTGGAAGCTGGCGGAACGATCAAAGGTATGGGCCTTCTTCCAATGGATACCGTTTTTGCCAGGAAAAAGACCAGAACCAGAGTGGAAGGCTCCTTTAGCCAGCTGACTGGTGCGTTTGCAAAGCTTAGTGATACTGCTCTGGAAGGATATGAGATCCATATGGGTGAGACTGCCCTGAAGGGAGATGCAAAGCCATCTACAAATATTCAGGATAGCGTAACCGGAGAGAGAAAGGCGGATGGTGCTTATCTTGACAATGTGTGCGGAACTTATGTCCATGGTGTTTTCGATAAAGAGGCAGTAGCTGAGGCAGTTGTACAGATCATTGGAGAAAAGAAAGGGCTGGACGTATCCGGAATGACTGGAATGGATTTTCAGGCATTTAAGGAAACCCAGTATGATATTCTGGCAGCAGAGCTCCGGAAACATCTGGATATGAAGAAAATATATGAAATCCTGGAAGAGGGGGTATAAATATGAAGGTAGAACTGGAAAATGTAAAACCAATGGACATAGAGAAAAGAAGCTTTGAGATCATCACAGAGGAGCTTGGTGATACCCCTCTGATCCCGGGAACAGAGCTGGTGGTAAAGAGATGTATTCATACAAGCGCTGATTTTGATTACGCGAAAAATCTTTGCTTTTCCGAAAACGCAGTGGAAAAAGCGATTCAGGCAATTAAAGATGGCGCCTGTATTGTAACCGATACCCAGATGGCAAAAGCAGGAATCAATAAACGTGCCCTTGCAAGGTATGGCGGTGAGGTTTACTGTTTTATGTCAGATGAGGATGTGGCGAAGATTGCGAAAGAAAATGGTTCCACCCGTGCCACAGCCAGCATGGACAAGGCGGCCGGGTTGGATAAAAAACTGATCTTTGCCATTGGAAATGCACCTACAGCACTGGTTCGCCTTTATGAGCTGATCGAGGAGAAAAAGCTGGATCCGGAGTTAATCATCGGTGTGCCTGTGGGGTTTGTGAATGTGGTGCAGTCCAAGGAACTGATCATGCATACAGAGGTACCGTACATTGTAGCCCGCGGGCGTAAGGGTGGATCAAATATCGCAGCGTGCATCTGTAATGCCTTGCTGTATATGATTGACAACAACCGGGGATAAAAAAACGGCGTATACTCTGTCTATGGTAAATGGCAAAGTATACGCTGTCTGTTTAGTCAAAAACTACAGACTTCAGCAGTTCACAGGCCGGGATGAAATCCTGTACTGGCATGGAAGAGCAGGACATAAGTACCGTCACATCTTTTTCACTTTCTTTTAAAATTTGTAAATGCAGGCTTTTTTCAGAAGCCTGTTTTTTTAATTCATCCCCGCTTTTTTCATAAGGCAAAGTAAGAGCCAGACTGGTACCGGCTGCGCCCACCTGAATCTGACAGCCAGTGCCAAATACCTGACGGACTGAGCTGCGAAGCTGTTTTAATTTGGAAGAATAAAGTCGTTTCAGCCTTCTGGTCTGTGCAGCAAGATGACCGTCCCGGATAAATTGACACAGAGCAATCTGTTCTGCCTTGGAAGCAGTCTGGTTGTAAAATCCGGCTTTCTTTTTATAAGCATTGAGAAGCTCAGGAGGCAGGATCATAAAGCTGATACGGATAGAAGGCAGCAGCAATCTGGAAAATGAACCAATGTAAACTACGCCCTGTCCTCCGGAAAGTCCGAAAAGGGAGGGGGTAGGCTTCTGGAAATAGACAAATTCGTTTTCGAAATCATCTTCGATTACCAGATGATGGCGCTCATTTGCATATTTCAAAAGCTCCAGACGGCGCTTTACCGGCATGATTTCGCCCCACTTTGTCATGTGTGCAGGAGAAACATAGACCACATCACAGTCTTTGTCACGGTAACAGATCTCATATCCATAGTCCCCGAAAACTGTGCTTCCGTGAACGAAAGAAGGGGTTGGAAAGGATACCCAGTGAAATTCCGGACATACTTCATGAATAAGAGGACAGAGAATCTGCAGCAGGCTTTGGAAACTGGCGCCTACTACAATATCATCCGGTGAACAAAGAATGTTCCGCCTCTCACGGATGTAATCTGACAAAGTTTCCCGGAAATCCGCTTCCCCCTGGGGTTCGCCGTAGGTCAGCATGCGTTCATTCTGCCGGAGGGCGCTTTTCATGTAACGGCTCCACAGGTCAAAACGAAAGCTTTCTTTATCTACACCTGAAGATGCCAGGTCATAGCGGTAATGAGTTTCTTTATGAGTACCCGGCTGGTTGTTTTTATGCTGGTGGGAGGCAATCTCTGTGACATAATAGCCGCTTTGGGCTTTTGCCATAATGTAGCCGTCTGCGGCAAGCTGAAGATAGGCAGTTTCAATAGTAGTGCGGGAAAGCTTCAGCTCCTGGGAACACTTGCGGAGAGAAGGCATTTTGCTTCCGGGTGTCATTTTTCCATCCAGGATCAGTTTCCGGTAGTATTCGTAAACTTCCATATAAAGATGCGTAGTGCGGGTTTGATTCTTTTCAATGTCTAACATAAAACTGTCCCTTCTAAAAAAGTTGAATTTGGATATTTCTGTACATACACTTAGATGATATTTTATAATATAAACGAAAAATTTACAATAAAAATCAGGAGTGATATATTTGAAAAAAATAGCGGTAATTCAGGATTTGTCAGGGCTTGGAAAATGTTCCCTGACAGCGGCAATTCCGGTGATCTCGGTGATGGGCGTGCAGGCTGTACCGCTGCCAACAGCAGTACTCAGCAACCAGACCGGTTATCCTTCCTATTACTGTGACAATTATACAGAGCACATGGAACAGATCATGGATGAATGGGAGAAACGGGGATTTTCCCCGGATGGAATTTATACAGGATTTCTGGCTGACGAGGAGCAGGCAGATAAGATCCTGGATTTTCTCAGAAGATTCCGGAAAGAGAAGACCGTGGTGCTGGTGGATCCGGTTATGGGAGATAATGGCGGTGCTTATGGGATTTATACAGAAGGTTTGCGGGAACGGATGGTCCAGCTGGTGAGAAGCGCACAGGTGATCACCCCTAATCTGACAGAAGCATTGCTTCTTTTGTATGGGAAAGAAGAGATGGAAAAAAGATACACCGGGCTTTTGGAACTGGATGGGGAGAAACGTCTGGAGCAGATTGAAAAAATCGGCGAGAAGCTGGCAAATGAATATTGTTTACAGGCAGCTGTAATTACGGGAATCGAATATGTGAAAGAGCAGAAAGCAGCACCTGCGCTAATTTCAGATAGGAATGAGAAGAACTCTATGCAGATGGGAAATCTGGTGGTGGAAAATGGTCAGGTCTACTGGTGTTTTGCCCCAAAGACCGGGGGCAGCTATTCGGGAACCGGTGATCTGTTTGCCTCTGTACTCAGTGCAGGGTTAGTGAAGAGAATGTCTATGATGACTTGTGTAGAGCTGGCAGTAAAATTCCTTTCCAAAGCAATCGCGGAAACTGTACAGGAGGGCACGGACCGAAATGACGGAGTCTGCTTCGAGAAATATCTTGAGGAATTGTGTAAAATAGAAAAATGAAACAGCTGCTGTGAATGGCGAGAGGCGTAACACGAATTATGGAGGAGTGAGTGAATAATGGCTGATATTGTTTATTGTTATAATCATGAAGTGTATTTTAATTTAACTAATAAATGTCCCTGCAACTGTACCTTCTGCATCCGAAACAACGGTGATTCTGTAGGCAGTGCGAAAACATTATGGTTTGAGAAAGAACCTACAATGGAAGAAATCTACAAGGCCATTGATGCGTTTGATTTTTCCGGTTACAAGGAAGCTGTTTTCTGCGGGTACGGGGAGCCGACTATGGCATTAGATAAGCTGATCGCAGTCAGCAAATATGTAAGAAGTAAATATCCTGCACATTCAGACCGAGATGGCAAGCTCTGTCCGGGAATCAGGTTACGTCTGAATACAAATGGACTTGGTGACTTGATCAATAAGCGTTCTATAGCCAGGGAAGTCTGTCAGGCTGTAGACATTGTTTCTATCAGTCTGAACATGCCAGACGCAAAGTCCTACAATGAAGTAGTGCGTCCGGCCTATGGAGAAAAAGCATTTGATGCCATGTTGAAATTTGCAGAAGATTGCAAACAGTATACAGAAAATGTAAAATTTACGGTCGTAGACTGCATTGGCGAGGAAAATGTTGAGAAAAGCCGCAAGGTGGCAGAGAAGCTAGGTATTCCCTTGAGAGTGCGTGAATATACAGCAGAATAAAAGCGGAAGAATATAAGCAGATATGTTTAAATAAAAAAGACACCTTAACAGATCGTTTATAAAACCTAACAATTTTTATTAGATTTTATATGTATAAAAATCTGAAGTGGTGTCTTTCATTTTGCGGACAACGAGCTAGAGCGTGTTTATATGAGAACTTAGAGCTTTTGAGAACAGGCTGCAGCCTTGTTACGCATTTATAAGCTTCAGCAAAATCTCCCGGAACTGTGGCACACAAGCCAGTATATCTGAGTTAGCCAGATAAGGCAGCTCCTTATTTCCCCAGTCTGTGATGACGCCGCCTGCTTCCCTTAAAATAATAGAAGCCCCACTGTAGTCCCAAGGCTTCAGATTCTGCTCCAGATAAGCATGCTGTCTTCCGCATGCCACATAGCAGATATCAAGAGCAGCAGAACCAGTACGTCTGAAGTCAGCACAGTTCATAAAGATATTATAAAATATCGGGAACAATTCCTTTGCCCTGTTTTTCTCATAAGGAGAAGAACCGAAGGATACTACCGCGTCCTTGAATTCCGGCTGATTAGAAACCTGGATAGGAGCTCTATTCAGGTAAGCACCTTCCCCTTTTGCCCCATAGAACAGTTCTTCGGTAAATGGATTATAAACTACACCGAAAGTAATTTCCCCATTTTCATAAAGCCCAAGAGAAACTGCACTTAAGTGATAATCCCGGATCAGATTGGTAGTCCCGTCAATGGGATCCAGAATCCAGTATGATTTATCCGGATCCAGCCCAAGGTTCTCTTTCTCTTCGGCAATCAGTGCGATATCCGGAAATTCATTTCCAAGCGCCTCTTTCAGATACTTCTGCACAGCTACATCTACGTTTGTGACGTAATCTGCAGCTCCTTTTTCTGTAACCTTTTCATGTGTCATTTCCTGAAAGATCAGTGGCTTTGTCTGTCTTACAAGTTCTATGATCTTAGACTGATTTTCTTTATTCATATAAAAGTAACACCTCCAAGGTAAAATTTACCATAAATAAAAAGGAAGGACAAGACGCTAAAGCTATTAAAAATTGAGTTGAAAAAATTTATTTTTACCTTATAATTACAGTGTAAAAATAAAACTATGGAGGTAAGAGAATGGGTAATCTCACCAAGAAAGCAATTCTTGTGGTAAGCTTTGGAACCAGCCATGAGGATACCAGAAAAGTGACTATTGACGCAATTGAAGAGACAATTGGAGCCGCTTTTCCCCAGTACAGGATTTATCGTGCCTGGACAAGCAAGATGATCCTGGCGAAGATTGAAAAACGGGATCACATTCATTATGATAACGTGAAAGAAGCTATGGAGCGCATGGCACAGGACGGAATCGAAGAGGTGATCGTTCAGCCAACTCACGTAATGAATGGAGTGGAGAACGATCTTATGAAAGCAGACGTTCTTGCAGCTGCTAATCACTTCCAGTCTGTGAAATTCGGCAATCCGCTGCTTACCACAGAAGAAGACAATGCATATGTGGTAAAAACAATTACAGATGTATTTCCTGTAATTCAGGATAAGAAGACTGCACTTGTGCTTATGGGTCATGGAACAGAGCATTATGCAAATACGGTTTATGCCGCTCTTGATTACAGATTCAAAGATATGGGATATGAAAATGTGATCGTGGCAACCGTAGAGGGTTATCCGGAAATTGACCAGGCTTTGAACCAGCTGGAGAAAAGCGATGCCAAGAAAGTTGTGATCGCACCATTTATGATCGTGGCAGGTGACCATGCCAAGAATGATATGGCAGGGGAGGAAGCGGATTCCTGGAAAAATGTGATCGGAGCGAAAGGCTATAAAGTAGAAACTGTTTTGAAGGGTCTTGGCGAATACGAAAGCATTCGGAGGCTGTTTGTAGAGCATATAAAAACTGCCAGATAATTGACCAAAAAATTTGCAAATTGGTAATAATATTGTTGTTTTTAAAGAAGAGATATGCTAGACTGTTGAAGTAATTGAATACCAGTTAAGTGAACGGCGATTTCGCTGTGAGAGGGAATCAGGTGCAACGCCTGAACGGTTGCGGCCACTGTATACAGGAAGGCTGGCTTATGAAAACCATTGCGTATATGCGTGAGAAGGGAAGCCATGCTGTTACTACCTGCGAGTCAGGAAACCTGCTTGACGAAGGTAAGAAGAGGAGCTTCCGTAAAAAGTGCCTTTTAAGTCACGGGTAGCAGTGACGCTTTTTGAAGCCCCATCTTTTCGGTTACGAAAACAAACGAAAAGAGAGGAAAAGAAATGAAAAACAAAGTTTTAACTACAAGAATCATGGCTATGATGATGGTTGCTGCTATGACCATGTCCGCAGCGCCTGCAGTATATGCAGCAGAGCGTGCAGACTCTGAGACCATCAAAGAGGATAACCAGCCGACTGAAGAGACTGCAGATGCTTCCGAGGAAGAGGATGCTTCTGAGGGTGAGACCAGAACCGAGTATCCTTTAACCATCACTACCTATGATTACGATGGAAACGAGATCGAAACCATCTATGAAAAAGCACCGGAAAAGGTTATCGCAGTATATCAGGGCAGCATTGAGACAATGCTGGCACTTGGACTTGAGGACCGCCTTGTTGCAACTGCAGGTCTTGACAACGAAGTTCCGGATGATCTGAAAGAAGCATTTTCTAAAACAAATTATCTTGATGAATTTACCCCATCCCTTGAAACTGTCACTATGCTGGAGCCAGATATGATCCTTTCCTGGAGTTCCCTGTTTTCTGATAAGAACCTTGGAAATGTAACCAACTGGATCGATAAAGGCTGCAACACTTATTATAACTCTAATACCCGTCCAGGCGGTGAGAGAACACTGGAAAATGAATATACAGATATTCTGAACCTTGGTAAGATTTTTGACGTACAGGATAAGGCAGAAGCAATTGTTGACGATATCAAAGCTGTAATTGACAACACACTTGAGGCAACAAAAGATGTAGAAGAGAAACCTACAGTAATGGTTCTTGAGCCACTTGGTGAGGACATTACAAACTATGGCGCAAGCAGTCTCGGAGGAGATATGGTAACCAAGTTAGGTGCAACTCTTGCAAATCCAGATGCTTCTACCGTTGGAAAAGAGGACATTATTGCAGCAAACCCGGATGTGATCTTTGTGGTATACATGCCATATGCAGGTGACGATCCACAGAGTGTTCTGGAAAGCCAGATGGCCGTGATCCAGGATGATGAAGCCCTCCAGAGCCTTGACGCAGTAAAGAATGGCCGTGTATATCCAATTATGCTCAGCGAAATGTACGCAAGTGCAACCCGTACCCAGGACGGAGTGGAAACATTTGCTAAGGGATTATATCCAGATGTTGCAATTGATTAATTGGATTGTGGAATGGATATATTGAGGAAAAAACAGTGAAAAAAGAGAAAATTTTTCGTTCATCTATCTATGCAACAGCTCTTGTGGGACTTGCCGCATTTCTGTTTTTTTCCATTCTGGCAGCTGTTACATTTGGAAATGCAGATCTGTCATTGAAAGATGTATACAGCGTGATTCTGTACAAAATATTCCACATAAAAAGTATGGCCTCCTACTCTGAGGGGGCCATTCATGATGTTGTATGGCTGATCCGGCTTCCAAGGGTTCTTCTAGCACTGGCGGTAGGTATGGCTCTTTCTGTGTGTGGCGTGGTCATGCAGGCAATTGTGCAGAATCCTTTGGCAGATCCTTATGTACTTGGAATTTCTTCTGGTGCTTCTTTCGGGGCAACTCTGGCGATCATGCTTGGAATCGGCAGCTTCCTTGGAGGAAACTCCGTAGGGCTTTGCGCATTTATAGGAGCCATGCTCACATCCTTTGCGGTTATTGCAATTGCCAATATGGGAGGCAAAGCAACATCGGCGAAGCTGATTCTTGCAGGAATGGCAATCAGCGCAGTCTGTTCTGCTTTTTCCAATTTTGTGATCTACATAACAAATGACAAAAATGGTGCCACAGAGGTTATGAAATGGACCATGGGAAGTCTTGCCGGGGCCAACTGGTCAAGGGTAAGTGTGATGCTTCCTGTGACGCTGGTGTGTGTAGTGCTTTTCTGGACGCAGTACAGGAATTTGAATCTGATGCTGTTGGGCGATGAAGTATCTATTACCCTGGGAACAGATCTGCACAGATTTCGGACTGCATATCTGATTCTTTCTTCTGTGATGGTAGGATTTGCCGTGTATTGTGCCGGAGTGATCGGTTTTGTAGGTCTGGTGATTCCTCATGTGGTAAGAATCTTGTTTGGAACAGATCACTGCCGCCTGATTCCCCTTAGTGCTCTGCTTGGAAGTTCCTTTCTGATCTGGTGTGATGTGGCGTGCCGTGTGATCCTGAAAAACTCAGAAATGCCTATCGGTGTTCTGGTTTCCATTATTGGAGCGCCTTGTTTTATCTATTTACTGGTTCGCAAATCTTATGGTTTCGGAGGGAAAAAGGGATGAAAATAACCACAGAAAATATCCGGGTAAATTTTCAGGCAAAAGAAATCCTTAAGGGAATTTCCATTGAAACCAGAGATAAGGAATTGGTGGGAATCATTGGACCTAACGGAAGTGGAAAGTCCACTTTGCTGAAATGTATTTACCGTGTATTAAAGGCAGATTCCGGAGCTGTATATCTTGATGGGGAAGAACTTTATGCTATGAATGCAAAAAGCTCCGCAAAGAAAATGGCGGTGGTAGCCCAGCACAATTACTATAATTTTGATTTCAGCGCAAGAGAAGTAGTTTTGATGGGGCGTGCGCCTCATAAAAAAACTCTGGAAAGAGACAATGCAGATGACTACCGGATCGTAGAGGAAGCGCTGAAAACCGTTCAGATGGACAAATTTGCAGACCGCAGCTTTTCCACTTTATCAGGAGGCGAGCAGCAACGCGTGATTCTTGCAAGAGCTCTTGCACAGCAGACGCCTGCCCTGATCCTGGATGAGCCTACCAATCATCTTGATATCACTCATCAGATCATGCTGATGAAGCTGGTAAAGAATCTGGATGTTACCGTGATCTCTGCAATTCATGATCTGAACATTGCAGCTGCATACTGCGACCGGATTTATGTTTTAAAAGACGGTGTTCTGGAGGGGGAGGGTACTCCTGGGGAAGTTTTGACACCGGAGCTGATCCGACGGATTTATAAGGTGGAATCAGAAGTTGTCTATGACAGTCAGGGGAAAATGCATATTTTGTTCTTATAAAATAAACAGGCACAAGAGTTAAAAGGTGAGAAAAATGACAAAGATCGGAACTTTGACCTGTCTTCATTCCAACGATGTCTGTGCCAGGGTGGGATGTCTGAAGGCTTTTATGGAACGGGAGGCCTTTTTTAAGGAATATTCCCAGGATACCTGTTTGGCAGCAATGATGACATGCAATGGATGTAAAAGTATGAATCCTGCAGAACCAGATGATGACAAAGGAATTCTGGAAAAAATTGACAGGCTGGTCAGTGAAGACATAAAAGTTATGCATGTTGGTGTATGTTGTCTGATCGACGGCAAAAAAGAGTGCCCAAGAATAACCCGTATCTGTGAAATGCTGGAAGACAGAGGCATTCAGGTGGTTAGAGGCACTCATAGGGAATGAAAAGATAAGAAGAATATAAGAAAACTTCCAGACGGATAAGTAGCCCATAATCGAACCGCCTGGAAGTTTTTCATTGTTGTTTTATTGACAATCTCCCTGCAAATTAGTAAAATTAGCGGTGGCGGAAAAAAGATAGAAACACAAAACGCCAAAGCAAAATGTTTTTAAGGAGAATTACATAAGATGAGTATTTCCATGATTGGAATCGACCATAGTATGGCTCCCATAGATATAAGAGCCTTATTTGCATTTACCAGAAAAAATGCAGGAGAGGCAATGGAGAAAATAAAAGAGCAGCCTGGAATCAACGGCTGCATTATCCTGTCCACATGCAACCGCCTGGAAGTCTGGGCAAGCGTTGATGAGGAAACTGAGATTTCTTTATATGAAGAGCTTTGCAGATTAAAAAAAATACAGAACAGAGAATACGAGAAGTATTTTATAAAACGGGAAGGTCATGACGCTGTAGAACATCTGTTTTATCTTGCATCAGGGCTGAAATCCCAGATTTTGGGTGAAGACCAGATCCTGACGCAGGTAAAGGACGCCCTTGGAATTGCCAGAGAACATTTTACCACAGACGGAGCTCTTGAGGTACTTTTTCGAATGGCCGTGACAGCAGGCAAGAAGATCAAAACAGAAGTCCCATTTTCCCATGGAAATCCATCTGTGATCCATCAGGCTATACAAATGCTGGAAAAACAAGGCTATTCAGTAAAAGAAAAGGTCTGTATGGTGATCGGAAACGGTGAGATGGGAAAGGTGGCAGCTCAGACCCTAATGGAGAGCGGAGCAGATGTAACAGTAACAGTCCGCCAGTACCGAAGTGGTATGGTAAGCATTCCTTTTGGCTGTAAAAGAATTAATTATGGAGAACGAATGGAATATCTGCCAAAATGCGATCTTGTGGTAAGCGCCACGGCAAGTCCAAACTTCACTTTGCGCGAAGAGCTGTTTGAGGATCTGGAACTGGAGAAAACCATTGTACTTATTGACCTGGCGGTTCCAAGAGATATTGAACCGGAGGTGGGCAGGTTTGAAGGTGTGACTTTATATGATATGGACAGCTTC
Organism: Ruminococcus sp. RTP21484sp1_RTP21281st1_A8_RTP21281_210402; assembly: GCF_040914025.1. NCBI lineage: Bacteria > Bacillati > Bacillota > Clostridia > Eubacteriales > Oscillospiraceae > Ruminococcus > Ruminococcus sp. RTP21484sp1_RTP21281st1_A8_RTP21281_210402. The sequence continues at coordinate 7,066 of NZ_JBCPGE010000022.1, read as the reverse complement.
AAAACGGATGAGAAGCCTGCCGAGCTTCAGGAACATCTGGAGGCAGCTGGAAAAATCGTCCGTGAGCAGATGGATGAATTTTTTAAATGGCTGGAAGGGAAAAATCTGATCCCGCGTATACAGGAAATTAAAGAAAATGCAGTAAATGATTTTAATTTAAGAATTATGAAGCCTCTGAAAAACACTCATATGGAAGAGCAGGAAAAAGAGCAGCTGTTGAGTGCAGTGGACCGTGCAATGGAAAAGGTTGTAAACAAAATGTTGTTTGGACTCAGGGACAGCATGAATGAACAGGCATTTCTGGAATGTGTAGCAGGACTGGAGAAAACATATGAAAAATAAGCGTTATTTTCCACTGTATGTGGATTTATCGGATAAGAATATTGTGGTAGTGGGTGGGGGAACCATTGCTACAAGAAGAGTGAAAGCATTATTATTATTTACCAGGAATATTACAGTAATCGCACCGAAGATGACAGCAGATCTCTGGGAACTGGGCAAGCTGGGAAAAATTCAGATCCAGCCCCGCCCTGTGAAAAAATCAGATTTCTCTATGGCTTATATGGTGCTGGCTGTTACGAATAACAGTGAGTTAAATGAGGAAATTTACCGTATCTGTAAAGAAGAGGGAATTTATGTAAATGTTGCAAGTGATAAGAATTTGTGCGATTTTTACTTTCCCGGAATTTGTCTGAAGGATGATATTGTAGTGGGAATCACGGCCAGCGGTGTCAATCACAAAAAGGCTAAGGCAGTAAGAGAAAAAATGCAGGCACTTCTGGAAGAACTGGAAAAAGATGAGGATAGTTATGAATAAAAAAGTTGTGATCGGAAGCAGGGAAAGCAAGCTTGCCGTACTGCAAAGCCAGATGGTGAGGGACTATATTGTCTGCAAGCACCCGGAAACAGATGTGGAAATTCTTACCATGAAGACCACAGGTGACAAAATTCTGGACCGTACGCTTGATAAAATCGGAGGAAAAGGTCTGTTTGTAAAAGAACTGGACCGGGCGCTTCTGGAAGGAAGAAGCCAGTTGTCGGTTCATAGTCTGAAAGATATGCCAATGGAAATCTCAGAGGAACTTCCCATACTTGCTTTTTCCAGACGTGAAGATGCAAGGGATGTACTGGTTCTTCCAGAAGGCTGCTATACTTTGGATCCATCCAAACCCATCGGATGTTCCAGTCTTCGAAGAAAACTGCAGCTGAAAGAAATTTATCCGGATATGAATGTGAAAAGCATTCGTGGAAATCTTCAGACAAGACTGGAGAAGCTGGATAACGGAGATTATGCTGGGTTAGTTCTTGCAGCCGCAGGGTTGAAGCGTCTGGGACTTGAAAAAAGAATCAGCCGGTATTTTGATACAGAAGAAATGGTTCCGGCAGCAGGTCAGGGAATCCTGGCTGTCCAGGGAAGAAAAGGGCTGGATTATGAATATCTGGAAGGATATGACGATCTGCAGGCACACCAGGCGGCAGCAGCGGAGCGTGCCTTTGTGAAATATTTAAACGGAGGCTGTACTTCTCCTGTGGCAGCCTATGGAGAAATCAAAGATGGTCAGTTGAAACTTACCGGCCTTTATTACGAGGAAGAAACCGGACATTACCTGAAAGGATATAAAACAGGAAATCCTTCAGATGCAGAAGAACTGGGAACTTCTCTTGCAAAAGAACTGCAGGAGCGCTGCAAAGTGGAATACAAAGAGTCTGGCTTGCAGGAAGACAACAAAAAAGAACCGGGAAAAGTCTGGCTAGTGGGAGCCGGTCCTGGAGATGTGGGACTTTTTACAATGAAAGGTGCCCAGGTGCTGGAACAGGCAGATGTGGTTGTTTATGACAGCCTGGTAGGACAGGGAATCCTGACCAGAATTCCTGCTTCTGCAAAATTGATCAACGTGGGAAAACGTGCCGGCCACCATACCATGTCCCAGGAGAAGATCAATCAGGTTCTTGCTGAAGAGGCAAAAAAGGGCAACAAGGTAGTACGCCTGAAAGGCGGCGATCCTTTTCTCTTTGGACGAGGAGGAGAGGAGCTGGAGCTTCTTACAAAGGAGGGCATTCCTTATGAAATAGTTCCTGGTGTGACATCCCCGATTTCCGTACCTGCATACAATGGGATTCCTGTGACACATCGGGATTTCTGTTCCTCTGTCCATGTTATCACCGGACATAAACGCAAGGGTATGGAGTACGACATTGATTTTGGGGCACTGGTGCATACAAAGGGAACTCTTGTTTTTCTTATGGGAATCACTGCCATGGAGGATATCTGCAATGGTCTTATGAAAGCTGGTATGGAACCGGATATGCCTGCCGCTGTTTTGTCCAAAGGAACCACAGCAGGTCAGAAACGAGTGGTGGCTACTGTTGGTACCCTGAAAGCCGCGGCTGACCAGGCGAAGATCCAGACACCGGCCATTATTGTGGTAGGAAAGGTCTGCACTCTGGCAGATGATTTTGCCTGGTATGAGAAATTACCTCTGGCAGGCTGGAAGATCCTTGTCACCCGGCCAAAGGAGAATATTTCCAGAACTGCGGCCCTTCTTCGGGAGAAAGGTGCAGAAGTACTGGAACTTCCATCCATCAGTATTATCCCTCTGGAGGATCAGAGCAGACTGTACCAGGCCTTTTCTCATATCCGCAGCTATGACTGGCTGGTATTTACAAGTCCTGCAGGCGTGGAAGTTTTCTTCAGGCAAATGGAGAAAAAGAAGATCGACCTGCGTTCTCTTGGAAATGCAAAAATCGCGGTGATCGGTGAGGGCACAAAGAAGAAGTTTCTGGAAAGAGGAATCTATCCGGATTTCATGCCTTCTGTTTATGATGGAAATACCCTTGGAAAAGAACTTGGCGCTCTTTTAAATGGAACAGAAAAGATTCTGATTCCAAGAGCCTCCCTTGGAAACAGGGAGCTGGCAGAAGAACTGAAAAAAACAGGTGCACAGGTGGATGATGTTCCGACTTATGAGACCGGATATGTAAGCAGTCCTCTTATTAATGAGAAGAAAGAATTTGAAGAGGGCACCATTGACCTGGCTGTATTTACCAGTGCTTCCACAGTGAAAGGCTTTGTGGAGAGTACCAAAGGACTTGATTATTCCAGGGTTCGTGCTGCATGTATTGGGAAACAGACTCGTGCAGCGGCGGATTCTTATGGAATGCAGACATATATGTCAGAAAAAGCAACCATCGACAGTCTGATCGAACTGGTTGAGACACTGAAGAGGAGTGAAGAAAAATGGAACTGATTAAGAGACCTAGAAGATTAAGGGGCAGTGCAAATTTGCGAAAAATGGTGAGAGAGACCAGAATGGACAAATCTTCTCTTATCTATCCGCTGTTTGTAATGGAAGGAAATGGAATCCAGGAAGAGATTCCTTCCATGGAAGGGCAGTACCGTTACAGCCTGGACCGTCTTCCCTATAAGCTGGAGCAGTTGGAAAAAGCAGGAGTAAACAGCATTATGCTTTTTGGAATCCCGGATCATAAGGATGAAGTCGGAAGCGGCGCTTACGCTCAGGATGGTATTGTACAGAAGGCACTTCGGGAAGCAAAGAGCAGATTTCCAGAGATGTATTATGTGACAGATGTGTGTATGTGTGAATATACCTCTCACGGTCACTGCGGCGTTCTTTGCGGCCATGATGTTGACAACGATAAGACATTGGAGCTTCTGGCAAAAACAGCTCTGTCTCATGCGCAGGCTGGCTCTGATATGATCGCGCCTTCCGATATGATGGACGGACGTGTAGCTGCCATCCGTAAAGAACTGGATCTGGGCGGTTATACCAATATTCCAATCATGTCTTATGCGGTGAAATACGCTTCTGCGTTCTATGGCCCGTTCCGTGATGCAGCCGGAAGTGCTCCTGCTTTTGGAGACCGCAAGAGCTATCAGATGGATTTCCACAATAGAAGAGAGGGAATGAAAGAAGCTCTTATGGATATTGAAGAAGGCGCTGATATTATTATGGTGAAGCCTGCCATGTCTTATCTTGATATGGTATCTGAGATCTCCAAGGCTGTGAATGTTCCGGTAGCTGCCTATAGTGTAAGTGGTGAGTATGCCATGGTGAAGGCGGCGGCAAAGATGGGCTGGATCGACGAAGAGCGGATCATTGGAGAAATGGCTGTGGGAGCTTATCGTGCAGGTGCCCAGATTTATATCACTTATTTTGCAGAAGAAATTGCAAAAATGATGGAGGAAGGGAGAATCGGATAATGACAAAGTCTGAGAAGCTTTTTGAGAGAGCGGTAAAAAGAATCCCTGGCGGTGTAAACAGTCCGGTGCGTGCATATGGCGCTATTGGAGAAGCACCGAGATTTATTGAACGTGCAGAAGGCTGCTATATTTATGATGTAGATGGCAACCGCTATATTGATTACATAGATTCCTGGGGACCAATGATCCTGGGACACAATTTTCCTGCAATACGGGAAAGTGTTCTGAAGGCCTGTGAAAAAGGTCTGAGCTTTGGATGCGCTACAGAGATCGAAGTGAAAATGGCTGAATTTATCTGTGACAGAATCCCGCATGTGGATATGATCCGAATGGTCAATTCTGGTACAGAAGCTGTTATGAGTGCAATCCGTGTTGCAAGAGGTTATACGGGGAAAAATAAGATCATCAAATTTGCAGGCTGCTATCATGGACACAGTGATGCCATGCTGGTAAGCGCAGGTTCCGGTGTGATGACAAGTGGTGTGCCGGACAGTGCCGGTGTTCCAAAAGGCTGTACAGAGGATACTATGCTGGCAGCTTACAACGATCTTGGCAGTGTGGAGACTCTTTTTCAGCAGGCAGATGGCCAGGTGGCAGCAGTGATCGTGGAAGCAGTTGGAGCCAACATGGGTGTAGTTCCGCCAAGGGAAGGATTTCTGCAGGGACTTCGCGCTCTTTGCGACCAATACCATGCCCTTCTTATTTTTGATGAGGTGATCACCGGATTCCGACTTGCATTTGGCGGCGCAGCACAGTATTTTGGTGTAACACCGGATCTGGTTACTTATGGAAAAATCATTGGTGCCGGAATGCCGGTAGGTGCATATGGCGGAAGAAGAGATGTGATGGAATTGGTTGCTCCGGCAGGAAAAGTATATCAGGCAGGTACTTTAAGCGGAAATCCGGTAGCTATGGCTGCCGGGCTTACCCAGCTGAAATATTTGTATGACCATCAGGAAATTTACACGGAACTGGAGAAAAAGGGAGAGCTTCTCTACGGTGGAATGGGAAAAATCGTGAAAGAAAAAGGTCTGAATTACCAGATGAATTATGTGGGCTCTCTTGGAAGCCTGTTCTTTACGGGACAGCCTGTTGTAGATTATGTTTCTGCAAAATCTTCTGACACAGTGGCATTTGCAGAATATTTCAAAAAAATGCTGAATATGGGAATTCATATGGCTCCGTCCCAGTTTGAAGCCATGTTCCTGTCAGCGGCTCATACAGATGAAATTATTATGGAAACTCTGGATGCAGTAAAGCTTGTTCTTTGAAAATGTGTGTGGTATAATTTAGACACAATTACATAAAAGAAACCAGAATACGAGTTGCTGTAATAAAATGCGGCTGTAATAAATGAACCGTGGCAGAGGATTTACTGATATAGAGAATGCAGTAATATTCAGAGCTGCACAGTGACCCGCTACGCTGTAAAAAAGATCGGAAGAACAGCGTGAACGGACGGTTTCCAGAAAGAGACTGTAGGAGGCTAGACAAATGGGTAAGAAATATGTGGCTTATGTAGGAACCTATACTCACGGAACCAGCAAGGGAATTCAGGTTTATGACGTGAACCTGGAAGAAGGTACTCTCACAGAGAGAAGTGAAGTGGAAGTAAGTAATGCGTCTTATACTGCGGTATCCAAGAATGGAAAATACCTTTATTCTATCGAGGATGAGGGCGTTGCGGTATTCAAGCGTGATCATAATGGCGATTTGGCACGTATCAACAGCGTGGATATTGATGGCATGAGAGGTTGTTTCCTTGCTACAGACGTAGATGGCAAATATCTTTACGTAGCAGGTTATCACGATGGAAAGGTAACCGTTGTACACACTCATAAGGATGGACGTCTTGGAAGTGTTATGGACGGTGTTTTCCACACTGGTCTTGGAAGTGTTGCAGAGCGTAACTTCCGTCCTCACGTAAACTGTGTACGTCCTACTCCGGATAATAAATATCTCTGCGCAGTAGATAATGGAATTGACCAGATCAAGGTTTACCGGATCAATAAGCGCACAGATAAGCTGGAGCTTGTTGATATTGTCCGCTGCCCGAGAGAGAGCGGACCGCGTATTATCCGTTTCAGCGCAGATGGACGTTATGCATATGTTCTGTTTGAGCTGAGCAATGAGATTAAAGTGTACAGCTACAATGGAGAGGGTGATACTCCGGAGTTTGAGCTGCTTCAAAGTGTTTCCACCCTTGCGAAGAAGGAAGACGGAAGCGTATCTCATAATGCCGCATCAGGTCTTGCTCTTGCACCGGATGGCAAGCATTTATTCTGCACTACAGCAGGTGAGAATACAGTAGGTATGTTTGAGGTAGATGGTGAGACTGGTCTTCTGGATCGTAAATTTGTTCTTCCTGTAAGTGGTGATTATCCGAAAGACCTTGTTATTTTCCCGGATAATCAGCACATTGCCGTTGCCAACCACTCCAGCAACAGCATTACAACCTTCAAGGTTGACTACGAGAAGAACATCATTATGATGAAGGGCAAACCACGTAAGATCGAGACCCCAAACTGTATCAATATCTGGCCGGTACCGGATGGAGAGGATATTGAGGATATAGAGGCCTGATACATTCTGATGTCAAGCGTTTTTGAAAATGTCCTAAAATAATTGAAGTATTAGCCCCGGCTTTTTGCTGGGGCTTGTTAAATTGATTCGTTTCATTCCTCAGGCAATTTTTGTATCTTGATCATTCTGGTGGTGTTCTTGCTGTTTGACAAACTTTCCAAACTGTTGGCGACGCCAGGGATGATTCATTGGTGGAATGCGGGGCTTCTTTGGTTTTGGCGGAGTATAGTCTATATCTAAGTCTTTTGATTTTGTTTCGTG
>NZ_JBCPGE010000021.1:0-75734 GCF_040914025.1 Ruminococcus sp. RTP21484sp1_RTP21281st1_A8_RTP21281_210402 | reverse complement strand
GGATAAGGACATGGAAGCGGATGGAACCAGGTATCTGGAGGCTGTTTTGTCCACAGAGGCAAAGGGAGCAGAGGATCTTTGCAGCCGGGGAAGAATCTATTACTATATGGGAGATTATACCAATGCCCAGAAAGAGCTGACAGATGCTTCCAATCAGGGAAGTACAGAGGCACTTCTGGTTCTTGGAATGGTCTATGGCGCTCAGTCAGATTACGCAAATGCCCGGGCAATGTACCAGCAGTACATCAATCAGAAGCTGGATGATACGTCCGGGGATCAGACACAGACTGCCGCACAGGGATACAATGGACTGGCAGTGTGCGATATGGCAGAAGGAAATTATGATTCTGCTTTGGAAAATATCAGCAGCGGAATTTCCATTGCTTCCGATGATGAAATGCAGAGCTTGTTATTTAATGAAATTGTAGCTTATGAGAAAAAACTGGATTTTTCCACAGCGCAGGAGAAAGCTGTATCTTATGTCGGAATGTATCCGGAGGATGAAGAAGCTGCGAAAGAGCTTGATTTCCTGAAATCCAGGACTGGAAGTAATGAATAGGAAACAGAGTAAGCTTCTGAAGTTATTTTTATAATTATAAAAAGGATTTGAAATCTGAGGCAATATTGAATGCCTGATTTCAAATCCTTTTTTGGTGATACGCTCAGACCTTTTTTACATAAAGGCGGTTGCCCCGGTACATAGGGCGACCGTTCACGCCACTGAGATCGTAGGACATTGCAAAGTAGGAATCCACGCTGCTTACAAGCGCCCAGTCAGGATCATAGACCTTTCCACCAATTTCAGCCCAGCCGTGACCGCCGGAGCAGATTACATAAACTTTTTTCATGCCTACAGCGTTTGCGAGGTAGGCGAAAGCTGCTGCATAGGAAACACAGTCACCTCGTCCGCCGCGGAAAAACATATCTTCGGCGAAATCCTTTTCCCAGTCCTGTGTATTTCTGAATTCACGCCAGCAATAGTAGGTGTACTGCTTCTTGACGTAATCAAAGCTGGCACGGAGGCGCTGCATTTTGTTCATTCCTGGTCTGCTGATCTTTTCTACAATCTTGTTCGCTTCTGTCATTAGCTTCAGCTTGCGCAGGTTAGAACCGGATTTGCTGGCACGTCCGGAAGCATCAAGGGCGATACCATTTATAGTGGTGGAGGTCAGCATGTATGCGCCGGTGGTTCCTGTGCTGATACGGAAAAAGTAGTAATTATTTTTGATTTTTTTCCAGCCGTAGCGCTGAATTCCATTTTTGTCAAAAAAGTAATAGCGGGATCCGATTTTGACTTTGCCTTTGACTTTCTTGCCGCGAGCATTGTAATAGTAGTGGCGGCCCTTGATGGTCTTCCAGGTACCAGAAGAGGAACTGGAAGCTTGTCCCTTACCGGAATGGGTCTTCTTATTGGTGACAGTGAAAGAAGATTTCGCAGTTTGGGAAACAGATGTCCGGGCAGCTGCCTGGGTGGGAAGAGTACCTGTCAGGAGCGTACAGGACAGGCAAAGGCATGCTGCAAAAGTTTTGAGATTTTTCTTTTTCATAGGTTCCTCCTTTTTTGGTCTTTTACTATTATTATATACTATATGAGATCTGAACTGTAGTTGTTGTTTTCAGATCTGAAATATGTTACTGTTCACTCCGTTCACAGTAACGCGCTTCGCGATGCACAGAAATCATGCATTCGCATGATTTCGCGCCGCAATTCTCGGGTTTTCTGTGAACTTTGTTCACAAAAAACGCCTCGCGGAACGTTACCAGTGAACAGTAACTGAAATATACCTCTCCCAAAAGGAATGGGTTTGTGTTATACTCTAACAGATGATTTTCAGATAGAAAAGTAACTGAAAGTTAGTTTATGGATGATCCGGAAGGAGGATTTATGGAATATATTGAAGAAATACAGGAGCAGGTGATTCTGGTTGGCGTTCAGCTGGACGAGAACGACAATGTGAAAGAATCTCTGGATGAACTGGAGGAGCTTGCAGATACTGCCGGAGCCCAGGCAGTGGGAAAAATTATCCAGAACCGTGAGACTGTACATCCTGGAACTTATATTGGAAAAGGAAAGATCGAGGAGGTACGTGCTCTTATGCTGGCCACGGATGCTACAGGAATCATCTGTGACGATGAACTTTCCCCGGCACAGATGAACAATCTGGAGCATGAGCTGGAATGTAAGGTAATGGACAGAACTCTTCTGATCCTTGACATTTTTGCAAAACATGCCACTACCAGCGAGGGAAAGATTCAGGTTGAGCTTGCACAGCTCCGTTACAGAGCATCCAGACTGGTAGGACTAGGTGCGTCTTTGTCCAGACTTGGAGGAGGAATCGGAACCAGAGGTCCTGGAGAGAAGAAGCTGGAGAGCGACCGACGTCTGATCCGAAAGAGGATCACAGCGCTGAAGGAAGAGCTTTCTCAGGTAGAGAAGCACAGAGAGCTGCTCCGTACCGGACGTACCCGGGGAAAGATGAAGACTGCGGCGATCGTGGGATATACCAATGCGGGAAAATCCACTTTACTGAATACTCTGACAGGCGCAGGGGTTCTTTCCGAGGACAAGCTTTTTGCAACTCTGGATCCGACTACGCGTGCTCTGACGCTGGATGACGGACAGCAGATCCTGCTTACCGATACGGTTGGATTTATCCGTAAGCTGCCGCACAATCTGGTTGAGGCGTTTAAGAGTACGCTGGAGGAAGCCAGGTACGCGGATTACATCATTCATGTGGTGGATTGCTCCAATCCCCAGGCTGTACAGCAGATGGAAGTGGTTTACGACACTTTGCAGGAGCTGGGAGTTCAGGGGAAAAAGACCATTACGTTGTTTAATAAGGTGGATATGGGAGCGGCTATCCGTATGCGCGACAGCAATGCAGACCACACTTTGAAGGTATCTGCGAAAACAGGGGAAGGTCTTGAGGATTTAAAGGCACTTCTGGGGAAAATTCTTTCCGAAGAGCAGATTTATGTGGAAAAGCTTTTTACCTATCAGGAGGCTGGCAAGATCCAGCTGATCCGGGAATATGGCCAGCTGCTTTCGGAGGAGTACACAGATACTGGAATTCTGGTGAAAGCCAGAGTGCCACAGGAAATTCATGGGAAGCTTATGTGACGCAGCCAGACCTGTGGAATTGGAAAAAAGTATGGGCTATAAAGTTATCACATTTGAGGATAATAAGTAAATATAATGTTATCGCTTAAAAGTAATTTCTGTGAAGCGCATTGCTATACAAAAAGTGAAGAACGATAGATGATAAGATTAAAATTCGTAAGAAACAGGAGAGAATATCATGGGAAAATACACAGATTTTGTTATGAAAACAGCACAGGATCTGCTTGCAGTGCCAAGCCCAAGCGGCTTCACATACATGGCAGCCGAATTTGTGAAAAAAGAATTTGAGAATCTTGGCTATAAGCCTCAGATTACCCAGAAGGGCGCTGTGCTCGTAAAGCTTGGAGGAAAAGACGATAAGAATGCAGTGGTTCTGGCAGCTCACATGGATACTCTTGGCGGAATGGTCTGCCAGATCATGGACAACGGACATCTGAAACTGACTAATATCGGCGGTATGAATCCAAACAATGCAGAGGCTGAGAATTGTAAGGTTTATACAAAGTCCGGCAAAGTATATGATGCAACTTTCCAGCTGGAGAATGCGTCTGTTCATGTAAACGGCGAGTATAGCGATACCAAACGTACTTATGAGACGATGGAGGCCATTCTTGATGAGCCGGTGAAGAATAAAGAGGATGTGAAAAAACTTGGAATCATGACAGGCGATTTTGTCTGCTTTGATCCAAGGACAGTTGTGACTGAGAGCGGATACATCAAGAGCCGTTTCCTTGATGATAAATTCAGCACTGCCATTCTTCTCGGCTATGCTAAATATCTGAAAGAGAAAGAAATTCAGACAGAGCGTACCATTTATGTACTGATCACTTCTTATGAGGAAGTGGGACATGGTGGATGTGCCGCTATCCCAGATGGAGTGACAGAGATGATCTCCGTAGATATGGGATGTGTTGGAAAAGGCCTGGAATGTGATGAAACCATGGTTTCAATCTGCGCTAAGGACAGTATGGGACCATATGATTACCAGGTGGTTTCCGGTCTGATCAAGGCTGCACAGGAGAATGACATTGCGTTTGCTGTGGATGTGTATCCTCATTATGGCTCTGATGTGGATGCGGCACTGAAAGCAGGCTATGATATGAAGCATGGTCTGATCGGACCGGGAGTTTACGCATCTCATGGATACGAGCGGTCACACAGGGATGGAGCGAAGAATACACTGAAATTACTGAAGGCATATTTAGGATAAAAGTCCTGCGCGGTAGCGCTAAAGGCGCGGAACAATCGACTTTCATTTGGGGTGATGTCTGCGCAGGCAGACATGTCCGTTTAGAAGAAAAAATTGATTAAAAATGTATAAAATCTTAATAATAGAAGATGACGAAATTATTGTACAGATAGTAAAGCGACATTTGGAATCCTGGGGATATGAGGTCTTTCAGATCGAAGATTTCACTCATGTGATTCAGGAGTTTGTGCAAAAAGATCCACAGCTGGTGCTGCTGGATTTGAAACTGCCGTTTTTTAACGGTTTTCATTGGTGTGAGGAAATCCGCAAAATTTCACAGGTACCAGTGATGTTTCTGTCTTCAGCGGCTGACAATATGAATATGGTAATGGCCATGAGCCGGGGTGCAGATGATTTTATCGCGAAACCTTTTGATCTGGATGTGTTAACTGCGAAGGTGCAGGCTGTGCTTCGCAGAACCTATGCCTTTGGTCAGAACAACAGTCTTCTGGAAAGGGGCGGCGTAGTGCTGAATCCTGGAAATGGGACGATTTCAGTGGATGGAAAGCTTGCAGACCTGACGAAAAACGAATTGAAGATATTGCAGATACTATTTGAACATCAGGGGCATGTTGTATCCAGAGAGTCGATTATGACAAAACTGTGGGAGAGCGACAGCTTTGTGGATGACAATACTTTGACAGTAAACATCACAAGAATCCGTCGGAAGCTGGAAGGTCTGGGTGTAGAGAACTTCATTATCACCAAAAAAGGCCTGGGGTACATGGTATGATTAAATATCTGAAAACCAGATGGAAAACAGGTGTTTTGGCTTTACTTATGGTAGCGGTAACGGCTGGAATCCTTTTTCTGTATGATATTCCGCTGGAGCCTGTAGGTTATGTGGCGGTTTTTGAAATGCTGCTGACAGGCCTGGGGCTTATGTGGGATTACCATAAATACCGGAAAAAGCAGGAAAGTCTGCTTTACATAAGAGACTGCGGCAATTTTTCAGAAGAATATCTGGAGGCTCCGGAGAATGAAAATGAGGCTATTTACCGGGAAATCTGCCGTAGTCTGGATGAGAAGAGAATAGAGGCTGAAAATCAGAGAAGTGCTTTTGGTACAGAATTGACAGACTTTTATACGCTGTGGGTCCACCAGATCAAAACACCTATTGCTGCAGCAAGATTGCTTCTTCAGGAAGAGAAGCCCAGACCTCAGGAGATTCAGAATGAGCTTTTTAAGGTGGAGCAGTATGTGGAGATGGTGCTGGGGTATCTTCGAACGGAGGATATGGCTTCAGACATCCGCTTTGAGGAAGTGGATATGGATTCTCTGATTCGTGAGCAGATTCACAAATTTGCCAGAATATTTATTGGGAAAAAGCTTTCTCTGGAGTATCAAGAGGTATCGGAAACGGTGCTTACAGATGAAAAATGGCTTGGCTTTGTGTTGGGACAAATTTTATCAAATGCACTGAAATACACAAAAAAAGGAAAAATATCCATCTATATGAGCAAATCCAGGCCGCATACGTTGGTGATCGAAGATACTGGAATCGGAATCCGTGCCGAAGATTTGCCCCGGGTTTTTGAAAAGGGGTTTACTGGCTATAATGGACGTGAAGAGAACAGGTCTACTGGAATTGGACTTTATCTTTGCGGAAAGATTATGAAAAGGCTGGATCACGGAATCAGGATAGAGTCGGAGCTTGGAAAAGGGACGAAGGTATTTCTGGAACTGGGAAGGAAGAAGATGGATCTATATTAGAGCGTGTTCGGAAAAAACAATCTCGCAGTCAGCATGCCCCACTTTTCGGTGTATTTTGCAGATTGCAAGATTAATTTTTTACATGCTTTAGATGGTGGGGACAAGGAGAGAGTATGAAAGCGATAAAGAAGGTTTTAAACAATATTTTTATTGATGGTTTAAGCGGAATGGCTTTGGGGTTGTTTTCTACTTTGATCATCGGAACTATTTTGAAACAGATCGGTGATTTGATGGGCGGTACATATGGCACTTATTTAAGTGCATTTGCAGTGGTTGCCCAGAGGCTTACAGGTGCCGGAATCGGCATCGGTGTTGCGTATAAATTCCGGGAATCTACTTATGTGCTGTTGTCGGCTGCGGCAGCAGGAATGATCGGGGCTTATGCATCAAACCTTATTGCAGGAACCCTGTTGTCTGATACAGGGGCATTAGTGTTATCCGGTCCTGGCGAGCCTCTTGGAGCATTTGTGGCTGCATATGTGGGAATTACGATTGGGAGGCTGGTTGCCGGAAAAACAAAACTGGATCTTCTTATTACACCAGCAATCACCATCCTTTCCGGTGGTGCTGTAGGGATACTGGTAGGACCGGGAGTATCAAGCTTCATGATATGGCTTGGCAACCTGGTAAACTGGGGAACTGAGCAGCAGCCAATCCTGATGGGAATTGTGGTTTCTGTCATCATGGGAATGGTACTGACTTTGCCAATTAGTTCTGCTGCTCTTGGAATTATTCTGGGGCTGAATGGCGTGGCAGCGGGTGCGGCAACGATCGGATGCTGCTGTCAGATGATTGGATTTGCAGTGACAAGTTTTAAGGATAATGGTGTGGGCGGTCTTTTTGCCCAGGGAATCGGAACCTCCATGCTGCAGATCCCTAATATTATGAAGCGTCCGCTGATCTGGCTGCCTCCTACACTGGCATCTGCTATTTTAGGCCCAATTGCCATTATCGGGCCTTTCCATATGACAAACAATGCGACAGGCTCCGGAATGGGAACCTCAGGTCTGGTTGGACAGATCATGACTTACCAGACTATGGTGGCAACAGAATCACCGGTGCTGGTAATTCTGAAAATTGTATTGTTCCACTTCCTGCTTCCGGGACTGTTATCCTATGTGATTTACCGCGGAATGCGAAATATGGGATATATTAAAGACGGACAGATGAAGCTGAATGTGTAAGGAATATAAAATAAATATTGACATCTAATGAATGTTAGAATATACTAACAACATAAAGGAGCTTATAGGTAATCTGAAAGGAGTATCATATGGGAACAGTAGTTGTAGGTGCTATCGTAGTCGTAATAGCAGGTCTGGCAGTGAGAAGCATTGTGAAGGATAAAAAAAGCGGAAAAGGCTGCAATGGTAATTGTGGAAGCTGCGGCGGACACTGCCACTAAGATGTGAATGAGGCACTGGTATTTTACATAGCTGGTAAATAAGAAGATGAGGAAACTGCTGTATTGGAGAAATCTGATATGGCAGTTTTTTTATTGATAAAAAACAGAATGTGACAAACCCGCGAAAGAATTGCGCACACATTTTGGCACAGATTGTAAATGGGTATAAACTGTTATAAAATCAAAAATGTATATATATTGTATTCTGTAATGTCTATATCATGAAGGGAGTGTTGAAAATGAAAAAGTCACTAAAAAAAATAATAACGGTTGTTCTGACATTTGCTATGATGTTTACAATGACCGTACCTGCTTACGCAAAAGAGGCATTTAAAATTTCTGTCAAGGAAAATGCAACTATTTATTCTTCTAAAACTATGGAAAATCGCAGATGCTACAATCCGGATGAACGTATTGCCTACATTGGAAAAAGAAAAGTTGCTGTGAGATCCAGTAATACTAAAGTTGCAACTGTAAAGATAAAGGATAATGCTATTTGGGCTACGCCCAAAAAGGCTGGTACAACAACCATTACTGTGAAAACCGGACAGGAAACTTACAAATGTACATTTACCGTGTATAAATATGTAAATCCTGTTTCTTCTGCAATGGTGGGGAAGACCACAATTAAAGGAACTGCCTTTAAAAAGAATGCAATTTATAATCTGCGTTATTCTAAATATAAAAATAAGAGTATCGCATTTAAATTTAATCTGAAAAAAGGTTGGAAACTCAGAGGAGGAATTGCATATGCAAGAAGCAACTGGGGTGCAACGAAGATGTCGCCAAATGGCAGCAAAATAAAAGTTGCAGGGGGATCTGGATTTCTTGCTGTTGCACATGTTGAAAATATCAAGACGGGGCAGATGGAAAGAATACATATATATTTCAAATAAATTGATAACGTTCAAAGCATGACACTGAACCACGATATAATTTGTGGGAAGATATAATTTGAAAAGCGTTTTCCGAAATCAAAATATGAAAATCGGAAAACGCTTTTTGTTTAACCTGGTATCTTAATAAAAACAACGAAAAACCACAAAAATCAACCAAAAACACCAACCAAAGCAACAAAAACAGTGTTGAATTATGTTGACACCGCATAGCAAATGACGTATAATGAGCATAGAAAACTATGTCATGGAACAACGGACATTTATGTTGCCGACAGAGAGAATATTGTGTTTTGGAGATACAGAATATTATTTCATATGTCGGGACATCCATGAGAAAGGAGAACCATGGAAAAATACAATTCAAGTGAGATTCCGAAATCTTCCAGAATTACCCGCCTGGTAGATCATCTCTATGCCAAGATGCCGGAGATCGAATCTTACAGAGCGAAGCTGATCACAGAGTCCTATAAGGAGACGGAAGACCAGCCGATCATTACCAGAAGAGCGAAAGCTTTTTCCCACATTTTACATAATATTCCGATCATCATCCGTGATGAGGAACTGATCGTGGGAAGTAACTCCATTGCACCGAGAGGATGCCAGACATTCCCGGAATTCTCATTCCAGTGGCTGGAAGACGAGCTGGATACGGTTGCCACCAGAACTGCTGATCCATTCTATATTTCAGAGCAGGCCAAAGCAGATCTTCGCGAGGTACACAAATACTGGAAAGGCAAGACTACCAGTGAGCTCGCCACAGCATATATGGCACCGGAAGCAATCCGTGCCATCGATCACAACATTTTTACACCAGGAAATTATTTCTACAATGGTGTAGGACACGTTACAGTAAAGTATTGGGAAGTTCTTGAAATCGGATACGAAGGCATTATGGCGAAAGCACAGGCTGAGCTGGATAAATGCAATGTGGGGGATGGAGATTACGCAGAGCGTTCCCGTTTCCTGGAAGCAGTTATCATGAGCTGCCAGGCAGTGATTGATTATGCAGACAGATATGCAAAGCTTGCCCTTGAAATGGCAGAGAAATGTACAGACCCACAGCGTAAAGCAGAGCTTCTTGTGATTGCATCCAATTGCAGCAAGGTTCCGGCGAAGGGAGCTACCAATTTCTGGGAGGCGTGTCAGTCCTTCTGGTTTGTGCAGCAGCTTCTCCAGATGGAGTCTAGCGGACATTCCATTTCCCCAGGACGTTTCGACCAGTATATGTATCCTTATTATAAGAAGGATATTGAGAGCGGCGCGATTACCAGAACAGCAGCCCAGGAGCTTCTTGATTGCATCTGGGTAAAATTAAATGACCTGAATAAAGTCCGTGATGCTGCTTCCGCAGAAGGCTTCGCAGGCTACAGTCTGTTCCAGAACCTGATCGTAGGAGGTCAGGATAAAGATGGCAATGATGTGACCAATGACCTTTCCTTTATGTGTATTGAGGCATCCATGCATGTACATCTTCCGGCTCCGTCCCTTTCCATCCGTGTATGGAATGGTTCCCCTCATGACCTTCTGATCAAGGCAGCAGAGCTTACCAGAACGGGTATCGGACTTCCGGCTTATTATAACGACGAGGTAATCATCCCGGCACTGCAGAACAGAGGACTTTCCCTTGTAGATGCCCGTGAGTATAATATCATCGGCTGCGTAGAGCCACAGAAAGCAGGTAAGACAGAGGGGTGGCATGATGCAGCATTCTTTAATATGTGCCGTCCGCTGGAGCTTGTATTTGCCAATGGTATGGATCAGGGCGAGATGGTCGGAATTCCTACCGGCGATGTAACCCAGATGGCTACATTTGATGAATTCTATGATGCATACAAGAAACAGATGGAGTACTGCATTTCCCTTCTTGTAAATGCAGATAATGCCATTGACGTGGCTCATGCAAAGCGTTGTCCGCTTCCATTCCTTTCCAGTATGATCGATGACTGTATCAAACGTGGAAAGACCGTACAGGAAGGCGGCGCAGTTTATAACTTTACCGGTCCCCAGGGCTTTGGTATTGCAAACATGGCAGATTCCCTGTATGCAATTCGTCAGCTGGTCTATGAAGAGAAGAAGTTTACGATGGAGGAGCTGAAGGAAGCTCTTGCATGGAACTATGGCAAAGGCCTGGATGAGCAGTCTGTGAAAGAGATCACAACCGGCATCTTAAGAGAGATGACCGAGAGCGGTGCCAAGGTTGATGCGGATACTGCAGCAGCTGTCCTGAAATCTGTTATGAATGCCCAGATGGCACCTGAGAAGATGGCAAGATACCAGGAAATCCACGATATGATCGCAGAAGTTCCGAAATTCGGAAATGATATTCCGGAAGTGGACTACTTCGCAAGAGATGTGGCTTACACATATACAAGACCGCTTCAGAACTTTAAGAACCCACGTGGTGGACAGTACCAGGCAGGACTTTATCCGGTTTCTGCAAACGTACCCCTTGGCGGACAGACTGGTGCTACACCAGATGGAAGATATGCACATACTCCGGTTGCAGATGGTGTTTCCCCATCCGCAGGCAAGGATGTGAACGGACCTACTGCAGCAGCAAGCTCTGTTGCGAAACTGGATCACTTTATCGTATCCAATGGTACTTTGTTCAATCAGAAATTCCATCCGTCAGCATTGTCTGGACGTGAGGGTCTTGAGAAGTTCGTTGCATTGATCCGATCCTACTTCGATCAGAAGGGAATGCATATGCAGTTTAACGTTGTAAGCAGAGAGACACTGCTGGATGCACAGGCACATCCGGAGAACTATAAGCATCTGGTTGTACGTGTGGCTGGTTACAGTGCACTGTTTACCACACTTTCCAAATCTCTGCAGGATGACATTATCAGAAGAACTGAGCAGGGATTCTAAAAAGAAAGTCAGCAGACTCTTATGCAGGAGAGTTATAATTGCCCCATAGCTCACTTCTTAGCGAGATGATAAGTGTGGCTGTGAATGGGAACTTTCTGCGAAAAATATAAATGGAATTGCTGGTGGCTTCGTTAAGAGAAGTCTGCTGGCACTTCCGTATAATGGAGAAATCTATGGAATATTTAGACACTACAGGACGTATTTTCGACGTCCAGCGCTATTCCATCCATGACGGTCCTGGAATCCGTACCATTGTGTTTTTGAAAGGCTGTGTGCTCAGATGTCAGTGGTGCTGCAATCCGGAATCCCAGGAATATAAGATCCAGACAATGAAAACTCCAGACGGTGTGAAGACCATGGGACGAGACGTAACGGTCCGCGAGATGATCGAACTGGTAGAGAAGGATCGCCCATACTACTACCGTTCCGGCGGCGGAATGACACTTTCCGGCGGCGAATGTCTCTGTCAGCCGGAATTTGCCCGTGACCTTCTTCGCGCAGCGAAAGAGCGTGGAATTAATACAGCTATCGAGAGTATGGCTTGTGTTCCCTGGAAAAATATAGAGATGGTACTGCCTTATCTGGATACTTACCTGATGGATATCAAGCATACCAATCAGGAGAAGCATAAGCAGTTTACAGGCAAGCCCAATGGACTGGCTCTGGAGAACGCCAGAAAGGTAGCTCTTTCTGGCCAGACCAATCTGGTGATTCGTGTACCTGTTGTTCCAACGTTCAATGACAGTGTGGAGGAAATCAAGTCTATTGCTTCCTTTGCATCTACATTGCCAGGTGTGAAGAAGATTCACCTTCTTCCATATCACCGTCTGGGACAGGATAAGTACGACTGGCTTGGAAGAGAATACAAGCTGCCGGAGATACTTCCTCCAGAACCGGAGCATATGGAACTTTTAAAAAAAGCAGTGCATTCCGTCTGTGATCTGGATTGCCAGATAGGTGGATGAAATACTATTTTATGTGAAAATTTTGAAGAAAGACATTGTGTGGAGAAATCTGTACAGTGTCTTTTTTTGCGTGCATTTCTTATTTAATGTGTTGGGAGGGTGAAAAGTTCTTCAGGAGGGACACATTTGAACAACTTTCAACACACTAAAAGAAAGCCTTTTTCATACATGCTCCAGGAAAAGAAATTGGAAAAAGATTTGCTTAAATTATAATTTTTTTGTATGATAGGTGGTATAATAAATACTTGATGAATTTATATCAACTATTTAAAAAAGCGGAGAAAGAAAACTTTATAAAGACAGTTAGATTGATTGCGGTAAAATCTGGCTGGTGCAAAATACTACAGCATAAGGAGAAAAAGAATGAGAGGACTATACTCATCAAAGACAAAAATCAGACACCAGATTTTTACTGAAATTGCCCGGCTTGCCTATGAGGGCGACATTGAGAAAGAGATGGATGATCTTCCGTACAAAATTCTTCCAGGAGAGATTGCAACATATCGTGACAGTATTTTTCTGGAGAGAGCTATCGTAGGAGAGAGACTGCGTGTGGCAATGGGACTGCCTCTTCGAAACATTTCCGAGCATGCGCCAATTTCCAAGGGCGTAGAAGCCAGCTTGATCGAAGAGAAATATTATGAGCCGCCCCTTATCAATATTATTAAATTCGCCTGCAACTCCTGTCCGGAGAAGCGTGTGATTGTCACAGAGGGCTGCCAGGGCTGTCTGGAACATCCTTGTCAGGAGGTCTGTCCCAAGCAGGCTATCCACATGGAAAACGGGCGGTCTGTGATCGATCAGGAGAAATGCATCAAATGTGGAAAGTGTCTGGAATCCTGTCCATATAATGCCATTATCAAGCAGGAGCGTCCGTGTGCCAAGGCCTGTGGAATGAATGCCATCCATTCAGACGAGTATGGCAGAGCAGAGATCGACTATGACAAGTGTGTTTCCTGTGGAATGTGCCTGGTAAGCTGTCCGTTCAGTGCCATTGTAGATAAGGGACAGATTTATCAGACCATTATGGCATTAAAAAGTGATACACCAGTTTATGCCATTGTAGCGCCGGCTGTGGCAGGTCAGTTTGAACCGGAATTGAAGAATACCCAGCTTCGGGGAGCTTTTAAGGCGCTTGGATTTACGGATATTAAGGAAGTGGCTGTGGGTGCAGATCTTTGCACCATTGAGGAGGCTAAGGACTTCATGAAGGAAGTGCCGGAGAAAATTCCGTTTATGGGAACCTCCTGTTGCCCGGCATGGTCTGTTATGGCAAAAAAGACGGTTCCACAGCTTGCCAACTGCATTTCCATGGCGCTTACTCCCATGGTACTGACTGCCAGACTTCTGAAGCAGGAAGAGCCAGACTGCAAGATCGTGTTTGTAGGACCATGTGCAGCCAAGAAGCTGGAGGCAAGCCGTAAGTCGGTTCGAAGCTATGTGGACTTCGTTCTCACCTTTGAAGAGGTGAAAGGCATGTTTGATGCCAAGGATGTTGATTTTGCCAGCCTTCCGGAGGAAGAGCCTCTTACCCAGGCCAGTAGTGACGGTCGTGGCTTTGCTGTTAGCGGCGGTGTGGCAGCCGCAGTTGTGAAAGCTGTAAAGCGTATGGATCCGGATCGCGAGGTGAAGGTAGTCAGTGCTAACGGACTTCAGGAGTGTAAAAAGATGCTGATGGCAGCCAAAGCAGGGAAATACAACGGATATCTGCTGGAAGGCATGGCGTGTCCTGGCGGCTGCATAGCAGGTGCCGGAACGGTGCAGACTGTAAAGAAGGCGGGAGTGGCACTGGAGAAGATGAAGAAGGAAGCGTCTTTTGAAGAATGTATGGATACTTCATTTGGCGGGGAACTGGAGAAACTGGAAGAGCTGTAAAATTATTTAGCCGAGCTGCTTGAAAATAAAGAATACATGAGAAGGAGAAAAGCAAAAATGCGTGCATACGAACGTTTATTAAATTATGTGAAAGTATATACCACAAGCGAGGATGAGCAGGAGAACGTGCCATCCACCAGCCGCCAGTTTGACCTGGGAAACCAGTTGGCAGAGGAACTGAAAAAGATAGGAGTTCAGGCTGTGCGCATTGATGACAAGTGCTATGTTTATGGTATAATCCCGGCAACAGAAGGACTTGAGGATAAGCCGGCCATTGGTTTTATTGCACATATGGACACGGCACCTGATTTCTCAGGAGAGAACGTAAATCCTCAGATCATCCCGAATTATGACGGTGGAGATGTGAAACTGGGAGAGAGCGAATATGCCCTTACTTTGAAAGATTTCCCACACCTTTCCTCTTTAAAAGGCAGAACCTTGATCACTACAGATGGAACTACGCTTCTTGGGGCTGATGACAAGGCTGGTGTAGCAGAAATCATGACTATGGCAGAGCAGATTATCACTGAGAACATTCCTCATGGAAAAATCTGCATCGGTTTTACCCCGGATGAGGAGGTCGGCTGTGGTGCAGACTTCTTCGATGTAGAAGGCTTTGGGGCTGATTTTGCCTACACCGTAGACGGCGGCGCTGAGAATGAGATTGAATACGAGAACTTCAATGCCGCAGGTGCAAAGGTAAAGATCAAAGGCTTTTCCGTACATCCAGGCAGCAGTAAGAATACCATGATCAATGCAGCGCTGGTTGCCATGGAGTTTAACAACATGCTTCCAGCAGGAGATACTCCGGCCAATACAGAAGAGTATGAGGGATTTTTCCATCTCTGCGAAATGAGCGGAGATGTATCCACGGCAAGCCTTGACTATATCATCCGCGACCATGACAGTGCCATGTTTGCCTGCCGCCAGGAGATGATGTGGCATATTGCCAAACTTCTCAATGAAAAATATGGTGAAGGTACTGTGACGCTTACTATGAAAGAGCAGTATCGTAATATGAAAGAGATGATTGAGCCCTGTATGCATCTGATCGATAATGCGAAGAAGGCTGTGCAGCAGTCCGGACTGAATCCTGAGACAGTTGCAATCCGCGGCGGCACAGATGGCGCAAGACTTTCCTTCATGGGACTGCCTTGTCCGAACCTTGGAACCGGCGGTTATGCCTTCCACGGACCATGCGAACACATTACCGTTGAAGGAATGGATTATGCCGTGGAGAATCTGAAGAATATTGTGAAGCTGTACGCCTACTGATTCGGGCAAGAAAAAGCATTGGTGAGATCCATGATTTTTTAAACATGTTTTAGAAAAAAGCATCTGTCGAATCGTAACTGACAGATGCTTTCTTCTTCTCAAATTTAAACAAAATTTTACATGTCCGAGACAACAAGTTGCTTTTTTTCCTTATAATTATCTTGAGAAAAAAGCTAAAAAGGAGAACTGATCTACTTGAAGTACCAGAAAATTGTAAATAATAAGGAAATTAATGCATATCTGAAAAAGGGAGACGCCAATCTGGGGACAATGGGATTTACAGAAGTAATCTACATAAAATCATACAAAACAGAGCCCCTATATTTATGCAATATGTAGAAGCCCCAAAATAATGATAAAAATTAAAAAAAATAGTTGTTAAAAGATTGTCATTGTGGTATCTTAATGAGAGCGGAGAAAACCAATATTTTATGCGGAGACGAAGAGGGAAAAGTCCTTTTGTTGAGAATTGTTTGTCAAGAAACACATAGTGACATGACTTGAACCAGGAAAACAGGAAGAAAATTCTCTGTGTTTCTGGTTTAGGCCATGTCACAAGGCAGAAAATAAAGTTTTTACCCGCTTTTTTTCTAACTGTGATTGTTAAAAAATAAACAAGAAACAAAGGACATCACACAGGGAAAACCAACCAATCCCACGGAAAAGTAACAAAACAGAGGGAAAAGTTGACACAATCCCACAACCCCATGAAAGGAGTTTTTTATGAGCAGCAAAATTACCATTATCGGAGCTGGAAGCGTTGGCTCCACTATCGCTTACACACTGGCACACGATGAGATCGCTTCCGAGATTGTTCTGATCGACATCAACAAGGAGAAGGTTGAAGGAGAGGTTATGGACATTGAGCAGGGAACCTGCTTTAGAAGCCCTGTATCTCTGGTGGCCGGAGATTACGCAGATGCCAAAGATTCAGACATCGTGATCATTACTTCCGGAATCGCCCGTAAACCAGGACAGACACGAATTGAGCTTACTCAGACAAACGTAAACATTCTGAAGAGCATCACTCCTCAGATCGTAAAAGAAGCTCCAGACGCAAAGTATATTATCGTAAGCAACCCGGTAGATATTATGACCTATGTATTTACCAAGATTTCCGGTCTTCCGGAGAATCAGATCATGGGATCCGGAACTATTCTTGATACAGCAAGACTTCGCTATGGACTTTCCGAGCACTTCAAAGTAGCCCAGGGAAATATCCACGCTTATGTTTTTGGCGAGCACGGAGACACCTCCTTCATTCCATGGACAGGCGCTTACATTTCCGGTCTCAGCACAGATGAGTATTATGAAGAAATGAAAGCTCACGGCAAGGATGTGAAACCTCTGGATAAAGAAGCCATGCTGGAATATGTACAGAAATCCGGCGGAAAAGTTATTGCAAAGAAAGGTGCAACCTTCTACGCAGTATCTGCTACCGTTTGCCAGCTGGTAGGTCTGATCCTGGCAGCTTCCGATTCCCTTGCAACTGTATCCTCCATGCTTCACGGTGAGTATGGGATTGAAGATGTGTGCCTGAGTACCCTTACTCTTGTAGGACCAAATGGAACACAGGGAAAAGTTCAGATGCGTATGAATAAAGAGGAAATTGCATTGCTGAAGAAGAGTGCCGATGCCCTGAAGGAAGTAATCGCACAGATTGAGCTTTAAAAGTTATTGTTCCCAGATATTATTCCGCGAAGCAGACAGATGTGAACGGAAGAAACAGTAATTTTTCACCTTAGCTTTGTAGAGTGCATTTTGTAAAGAAAAAAATAATTTCAAGTGCAGAATCGAAGCATTACATTCAACTATACCAGCAAAGACATCCCCGGCTTCTATCGCGGAAAGCGGTAAGTCGGGTTCCACTTTGCGAAAGCAACCCAAATAGCTGCTGTTTACATATGTGAATTTAGAAAAACACATTTAGTGAACAGTGACAAGAAAGGAACAAGAAGCATGAAGTACAGTTATTATCCAGGATGTACCCTGAAGAATAAGGCAAAAGATCTGGATGCTTATGCCAGAGCTTCTGCAAAAGCACTGGGCTTCGAAATGGAAGAGATAGAAGACTGGCAGTGCTGCGGCGGTGTATATCCTCTTGGCAGCGATGAGATTGCCACCAAGCTTTCTTCCGTCCGGGCTTTAAACGATGCAAAAGAAAAAGGACAGGATCTGATCACAGTCTGTTCAGCCTGTCATCATGTGCTCAAACGTGTGAATGACGACATGAAAAACGTGGACGACATCCGTACCAGAGCCAATAATTATCTGAAACTGGATACTCCATATGAAGGAGAGACAAATGTCCTTCATTATCTGGAAGTACTCCGTGATGAAGTTGGATTTGATGAGATCAAAAAGAAAGTGGTAAATCCTTTAACTGGCAAAAAAATCGGTGCATATTATGGCTGCCTTCTTTTAAGACCAGGAAAGATCATGGCATTTGATAATCCGGAGAATCCAACCATTATGGAAGACTTCATCCGTGCCCTTGGCGCAGAACCTGTGGTATACCCATACCGCAATGAGTGCTGCGGCGGCTACATTTCCCTGAAAGAAAAAGAAATGGCACAGAATATGTGCGAGAAAATCATGGACAGTGCAAAAGGTTTTGAAGCAGATATGCTGATCACAGCCTGTCCACTTTGCATGTATAACCTGAAAAAGAACGGAAACGGCGATCTTCCTGTTTACTATTTTACAGAACTTCTTGCAGAAGCTCTTGGAGTAAAAGAGGAGGTGGCGAAGTAATGGCTTATACATATGGAAATACCCAGAATGCAGCAGAGCGAATCAAAGAAATTTCCGGAGTAAATCCCCTGAAATGTATGAAATGCGGCAAATGCTCCGCAACCTGTCCTGCATTTAACGAGATGGATATCAAGCCTCACCAGTTTGTAACTTATGTACAGAACGGCGACATTGAAGCTCTTGCACGGTCAAAATCCTTATGGAAATGCCTCTCCTGCTTTGCGTGTGTAGAACGCTGTCCAAGAGATGTTAAACCGGGAAAACTGATCGACGCAGCCAGACAGCTGGTTGTCCGCGAGCGTGGGCAGAACTATCTGACCGCAGACGAAATTCCGGAGCTGCTTGATGAAGACACACCGCAGCAGCTGCTGGTAAGTGCATTCAGAAGATACAGGAGGTGAGAAACAGGTGCAGAGAATAGGTGTATTCGTATGTCATTGTGGTACAAACATTGCAGCCACAGTTGATGTGAAAAAAGTAGTAGAGATGGCAGCAAAAGAGCCAGGTGTTGTTCATGCGGAAGATTATCAGTACATGTGCTCCGAAGCAGGACAGGCCAAGATCATCAACGCCATCCATGAAAAAAATCTGACAGGAATCGTAGTCTGTTCCTGTTCCCCGCGTATGCATGAGGCTACCTTTAGAAAGGCAGCACAGAAAGCGGGATTAAACCCATATATGGTAGAGATTGCCAATATCCGTGAGCATTGCTCCTGGATCCACAAGGATATGGAAGAGGCTACCTTAAAGGCAGTGATCCTTGCAAGAGCCGCAATCGCAAAAGTAAATCTGGATGCTCCTCTTCAGCCAGGCGAGAGCCTTGTAACCAAACGAGCTCTTGTAATCGGCGGAGGTATTGCCGGAATCCAGTCAGCCCTTGACATTGCAGAGGCTGGTTATGAGGTTGATATTGTGGAGAAGCTTCCAAGTATCGGTGGAAGAATGTCCCAGCTGGACAAAACCTTCCCAACTCTGGACTGCTCCGCGTGTATCCTTACACCGAAGATGGTAGAGGCAGCAGCACACGAGAAAATCAACATCTATACATACAGTGAAGTTGAGAAGGTAAGCGGCTTTGTAGGTGACTTCACCGTTGATATCCGCAAGAAAGCAAGAAGCGTGGATATGAGCAAATGTACCGGATGCGGCGTTTGTTCTGAGAAATGTCCGTCCAAGAAAAATCCAAACGAATTTAACCGCGGTCTGAATAACAGAAGTGCTATCTACATTCCGTTCGCTCAGGCTATCCCAAATGTTCCGGTAATCGACCGTGAGCATTGTACCAAATTTAAAACCGGAAAATGCGGTGTCTGCTCCAAGGTTTGTGCCGCAGGTGCAATTGATTATGAGCAGAAGGATGAGATCGTTACACAGAAATACGGTGCAATCGTGGTTGCAACCGGTTTTGACGTGATTCCGCTGGATAAATATGATGAGTACGCTTACAGCCAGAGTAAGGACGTTATCACCTCTCTTGAGCTTGAGCGTATCATGAATGCAGCAGGACCTACAAAGGGTCATCTTGAGAGACTTTCCGATGGAAAAGCTCCGAAAAACATTGTATTTGTACAGTGTGTGGGAAGTCGTTGCTCTGATGAAAGAGGAAAGAGCTACTGCTCCAAGATCTGCTGTATGTACACTGCAAAACATGCAATGCTGATCCGTGACAAATACCCGGATACAAATGTAACTGTTTTCTACATTGACGTTCGTACTCCAGGCAAAAACTTCGATGAGTTCTACAGAAGAGCTGTTGAAGATTACGGTGTAAATTATGTAAAAGGCCAGGTTGGAAAGGTAATCCCACAGCCGGATGGAACTCTTATGGTTCAGGCTTCTGACCTGCTTGAAAATAAACAGATCCTTATGGAGGCTGATATGGTGGTTCTTGCAGCTGCCATCGAGCCAAACAAGGATGTAAGAAAAATTGCAACTATGCTTACCGCAAGTATTGATACCAACAACTTCCTCACAGAAGCACATGCAAAGCTTCGTCCGGTAGAGTCCCCTACAGCTGGTATTTTCCTTTCCGGTGTCTGCCAGGGACCAAAGGATATTCCGGAGACCGTTGCACAGGCTGGCGCAGCAGCAGTGAAGGCAATCGGCCTTCTTGCAAAAGACAAGCTGACCACCAACCCATGTACGGCACATTCTGACGAGCTTCTTTGCAACGGATGCTCCCAGTGTGCAAATGTGTGTCCGTATGGTGCGATTTCCTATGAGGAAAAACAGGTAAATGACCACGGAATCCGTGAGACAAGAAGAATTGCTGTTGTAAACAATGCTCTTTGCCAGGGCTGTGGTGCATGTACCGTAACCTGCCCGTCCGGAGCAATGGATCTCCAGGGATTCTCCAACAGACAGATTTTAGCGGAGGTAGATGCAATATGTCGATAGAAGCAAAAGAAGAATTCAGACCGAAGATCGTGGCATTCTGCTGTAACTGGTGCAGCTACGCAGGTGCAGACCTTGCAGGAAGCAGCCGTCTTTCTTATCCGGCTGATGTAAAGATCATCCGCGTACCATGCTCCTGCCGTGTAAATCCAATGTTTATCCTCCGTGCCTTTGAAAAAGGTGCTGACGGCGTGATCATGTGCGGCTGCCACCCGGGAGACTGCCATTACACAACCGGAAACTATTACGCGAGAAGACGTATGACCCTTCTTTTCTCCATGCTGGATTTCATCGGTGTGGAAAACGGCCGTACCCGTGTTGAGTGGGTATCTGCCGCAGAAGGTGTAAAATTCTCCCAGACTATGAATGAATTTGTGGAAAAAATCCATTCTCTGGGTAAAAACGTCAGATTGGAGGATTTAAGATGCAGGAACTGATCGCTCGTGCAAAAGAACTGCTGGCTGATGGAACCGTAGCACGTGTTCTTGGCTGGAAAGCCGGAGACCTGCCTTACAATCCGGAAGCAGCATATTTCGAAACTGCAGAAAGCCTGGATGAATTTGTCTACAATGGTTTCTGCGGACAGAATTTAAGTAAAATGATGATCGAGGCTTCCAAATTAGAGGGAAAAACTCTTGTCTGTCTGAAGCCTTGTGATACCTACAGCTTCAACCAGCTGATCAAGGAGCACCGTGTAGATCGCGAAAAAGCCTACATTATCGGTGTTGGCTGTAAAGGAAAGCTGGATGTGGAAAAGCTTCGTAAAATGGGCATCAAGGGAATCCAGAGCATTTCCGGCGCTGAGCTTATCGATGATTGTGAAACACTTAACGTTTCCACAATCTACGGAGACAAGACAGTAGCTTACAAAGATGCTATGTTGGAGCGCTGCCATGTATGCAAAGGAAAAGAGCACATGATCTACGACGAGATCATCGGCGAATCCAAGGATACAAAGGATGCAGACCGTTTCGCAGAAGTTGAGAAAATTGAGAAAATGAGCCCGGAAGAGCGCTTCGCATTTTTCCAGAAGGAGCTTAGTAAATGTATCCGCTGTAATGCATGCCGTAATGCATGTCCGGCCTGCAGCTGCCGTAAATGTGTGTTCGACAGCACCAAGTTTGACAGCGCACAGAAGGCAAATGTGGATTCCTTTGAAGAAAAAATGTTCCACATTATCCGTGCATTCCACGTTGCAGGAAGATGTACAGACTGCGGTGAGTGCAGCCGTGTCTGCCCGCAGGGTATTCCGCTTCATCTGTTTAACCGTAAGTTCATCAAAGATATTGATACTTTCTACGGTGAATATCAGGCAGGAGCAGATGCTGAGTCAAAAGGCCCGCTGACCAGCTTTACATTTGATGATGTAGAGCCAGGTGTAGTGGCAGAAAGGGGATAATGTATGTATAAGATTGAAAAAGAAAATCTGGAAGCATTATTCCGGAAAATCGCAGAAAGCCAGGATCTGATCCTTCCGGTCAAAAAGGCAGGACAGACCAACTTCGGCCTTTGGAATGAAGGAGAAGAGGCAGACCTTGAGACCTTGAAAACCGTAAAATCCGGCAAAGATGCCTTTTTCCCACAGAGCGAAACACTTTACACCTGTGTTCGTGATGGAAAGAAGCTGACCGTAGAGCCGGAAGAGCTGAGAAGCCGTCCGTTCGTTGTATTTGGCATGAAAGCCTGCGATGTAAAAGGTGTTGCAGTTCTGGATAAGGTTTTTCTTGCTGATCCTGTTGATACCTTCTATGCAGCAAGAAGAGATCATGGAACCATCGTTGCCCTGGCTTGTCATGAGCCGGAGGAATCCTGTTTCTGTAAGGTTTTTGGAACAGATGCAGCAAATCCGGAAGCAGACGCCGATGTAAAAGGAATTGCCGATGTAGCAGCCTGGATGGTGGAGGGAAACCTTTACTGGAAAGCCCTTACGGAAAAAGGAGAGGCTCTTACAGAAGCTGTAAAAGAACTTCTTACCCCGGCTGACGGCGATCAGGCAAAAGTGGATGCTGAAAAAGAAGCAATCCATAACATTGTAGAAAAGCTTCCATATACACATCTTTCCTTGGAAGGCTGGGATGGAAACGCCACAGATGAGAAGTTTAATTCTCCTGTCTGGGAGACCTTATATAAACCATGTCTGGCATGCGGAACCTGTACCTTTGTATGTCCGACCTGCCAGTGCTACGACATTAAGGATTACGACACAGGACACGGTGTAAAGCGTTACCGCTGCTGGGATTCCTGTATGTATTCCGATTTCACAATGATGGCTCACGGAAATAACCGTACCAGCCAGATGCAGAGATTCCGTCAGAGATTTATGCACAAGCTTGTATATTTCCCTGCTAATAACGACGGTATGTACTCTTGTGTAGGCTGTGGCCGCTGCGTGGAAAAATGTCCGTCATCTTTAAATATCGTAAAGGTGATCAAGGCTTTTGAAAAGCATGGAGGTGAAAAGTAATGAGCGAGTGTACCTGTCATAAAAATTATACTCTGGATACTCTGATCCCGCAGGTTGGCGTGATCACAGATATTCATGAGGAGACTCCGGATGTAAAAACATTCTGTGTAACAGCACCGGATGGAGGAAAGCTTTTTGAACATATGCCTGGACAGTGTGCCATGGTTTGTGCTCCTGGTGTAAGCGAAGGTATGTTTTCCATTACTTCCTCTCCTACAAATAAAGAGTATCAGGAATTCAGTATTAAGAAATGTGGTGAGCTGACCTCTTATCTTCACAGCCTTCAGGTGGGAGATGAGATCACAGTCCGTGGACCATACGGAAACCATTTCCCGGTAGAGGATAAGTTGAAAGGCAAAAATCTTCTCTTTATCGCCGGAGGTATCGGTCTTGCACCACTTCGTTCCGTGATCAATTACGTGCTGGACAACCGTGATGACTACGGCACTGTAGACATCCTCTACGGTTCCCGTTCCGCAGACGATCTTGTAAAATTAAAAGAGATCCAGGAAGTGTGGATGAATGCAAAAGACGTAAACGTCTATCTGACCATCGACCGTGAGCAGGAAGGCTGGGACGGACATGTAGGTTTCGTACCGACTTATTTAAAAGAAATCGGCTTTGATACCAACAAAGTCGCATTAGTCTGTGGACCGCCGATCATGATCAAATTCGTACTTCAGGGCCTTGAGGAGCTTGGATTTACAAGAACTCAGGTTTATACAACACTGGAGCTTCGTATGAAGTGCGGTATTGGTAAATGCGGACGTTGTAATATCGGATCTAAGTACGTATGTAAAGATGGTCCGGTTTTTAGAATGGACGAGATCGATCAATTACCTGACGAGTACTAAACTTTTTAATCTTAAGAAACTTTCGAATAAATGAATCAGTTATTGCCAGTACACAGACTTGGGGAATGGGTATCTCGCTAAGATGCCCATTTCAGGAGCGGTTTTAGCGGCGCTGAAATCCAGCGCTTACGAAGACTTAGAAGTGAAGGCTCTCCTGAACTCCTTAGTCGCAGTTAGCGATTAGTTCAGCAGAGCGTTGCGACGGGCACGTGCGGGATACCCATTTCACAAGTCGTACGGGTTGAATAAGTAGAAGAAAGGACCCCACAACATGGAAAATATGGTAAACGTATATTTCTTCGGTAAAAAATACACCGTACCAGCTGACCTGACCATTATGACGGCCATGGAATACGCCGGATACACTTTAAAACGCGGCTGCGGCTGCCGTCACGGCTTCTGCGGCGCCTGCGCCACAATCTACAGAATCAAAGGCGACAACGAACTGAAAACCTGTCTTGCCTGTCAGACACAGGTACAGGAAGGCATGTATGTAGCAAGCATCCCGTTCTTCCCTACAGACAAGAGACTCTACAACATCGAAGACCTTCAGCCAAACCAGCAGGTCATGATGGAGCTCTACCCGGAAATTTACAGCTGCATCGGCTGTAACGCGTGTACAAAAGCATGTACCCAGGGCTTAAATGTAATGCAGTACATCGCATATGCGCAGAGAGGTGAGCTTGAGAAATGCGCAGAAGAATCCTTTGACTGCGTAAGCTGCGGATGCTGTTCCGTAAGATGTCCGGCAGGTATCTCCCATCCGATGGTAGGTCTTCTTGCAAGACGTCTTACAGGAAAATACATTGCTCCTAAGAGTGAGCATCTTGAAAAACGTGTAGAAGAGATCCATGAAGGCAAATACGATGATCTGATCGAGCAGATCATGCAGAAACCGATCACAGACATGGAAGAACTTTATAACAACAGAGAAATTGAGAAATAAGGAGGGCATAAAAACATGTACGCACCATATCCAGAAAATATGATGGAATCCATCAAAAAGGTAGAGGCTACAAGAGCACAGCGTATGGCAACAGAGCCAAGACGTCTGAGCGCTGATGAGAAAGATGCTCTTCTTAAGAAATTCCATCCAGACTATAACCCGGATGCATTTGCAGAAATCAAAGTAGGACCAAACAAAGGACAGAAGGCACCACTGGAGCTGGCAGAAATGCTTCACTCCGAAAGCCGTCTTCTGAATGAAAAAATTGACCTTAACAAAATCGATTATGATGTAGATGTACTTGTAATCGGCGGCGGCGGTGCAGGCTCCTCCTGTGCCATCGAAGCACACAATGCAGGTGCCAACGTTATGATCGTGACCAAGCTTCGTATCGGTGATGCCAACACCATGATGGCAGAAGGCGGAATCCAGGCAGCTGACAAAGAAAACGATTCTCCTATACAGCATTATCTGGACTGCTTCGGCGGCGGACATTTTGCTGCAAAACCAGAGCTGGTAAAGAGACTTGTAATGGAAGCTCCGGATGCAATTAAATGGCTGAATGATCTTGGCGTTGAGTTCGACAAAGAAGACGATGGAACCATGATCACCACACACGGCGGCGGAACATCAAGAAAGAGAATGCACGCTGCAAAGGATTATTCCGGATCTGAAATCATGCGTACTATCCGTGACGAGGTTCTGAACCTTGGCATTCCGGTAGTAGAATTTACTTCCGCTGTGGAGCTTCTGAAAGATGAAAAAGGACAGACAGCAGGTGCTGTTCTTCTTAACATGGAAACCGGCGATTACTCCGTCGCAAGAGCAAAAACAGTTGTCATTGCAACTGGCGGGGCAGGAAGAATGCACTATCAGGGATTCCCTACCTCTAACCACTACGGCGCAACCGCAGATGGTCTTGTACTTGGTTACAGAGCAGGTGCTTCCCTTCTTTATCAGGATTCCATCCAGTACCATCCAACTGGTGCCATTTATCCGTCACAGATTCTTGGCGCGCTGGTAACAGAGAAGGTTCGTTCCGTTGGCGCACAGCTTGTAAATGCAAACGGAGAAGCCTATATTCACCCTCTGGAAACCCGTGATGTCAATGCTTCCGGTGTTATCCGTGAGTGTGAGGAAGGCCGTGGCGTAGAGGTTCCTGGCGGACTGAAAGGTGTATGGCTGGATACTCCGATGATCGAGATCCTTGGAGGCGAGGGAACTATTGAGAAGAGAATCCCGGCAATGTTCCGTATGTACATGAACTACGGCGTTGATATGAGAAAAGTGCCGATCGTGATCTATCCTACTCTTCACTACCAGAACGGTGGTCTGGAAATTGATGGAGACGGATTTACAAAAGAAATCCCGAACCTTCTGGTTGCAGGAGAAGCTGCAGGCGGAATCCACGGAAGAAACAGACTGATGGGCAACTCTCTTCTGGACGTAATCGTATTTGGAAGAAATGCCGGTAAAAAGGCTGCTGCAAAATGCAAAGAGGTAGAGCTTGGAAAAATGAATCTGGATCATATTTACGCATATGAGAAAGAGTTAAAAGCAGCAGGAGCAGAGACCGATAAAGTATCTCCATTACTGCTTCCAAACTACGCCCGCCACGAGCAGAGATAAAAATGAAATAAATATTATAAAAGAAGGGAGCTTACCAAAATGCGTGAAGTAGAAGTAAGCAGACTTACAGATGTCATCGAAAAACTCTGTATCGAAGCAAACGAACATCTTCCGGAAGACGTAAAATGCGCTATCAAAACATGCCGCGCATGCGAAGACGGAGAGATTGCCAAGGGTATTCTTGACAATATTATCGAGAATTTTGATATTGCAGATAACGAAAATGTACCGATCTGTCAGGATACAGGAATGGCATGTGTGTTCCTGGAAATCGGACAGGATGTACATTTCACAGGTGGAGATCTCACGGATGCAATCAATGAAGGTGTACGCCGCGGATATACAAACGGATATCTTCGCAAATCTGTTGTAAAAGATCCTGTACGTCGTGGAAACACAGGAGACAATACACCGGCTATGATTTATACAGAAATCGTTCCTGGCGATAAAGTGAAGATCACAGTGGGCCCGAAAGGCTTCGGAAGTGAGAATATGAGTATGATTCGTATGTTCAAGCCATCTGCAGGACTTCAGGGAATCAAAG
The DNA here is from genome assembly GCF_040914025.1 of Ruminococcus sp. RTP21484sp1_RTP21281st1_A8_RTP21281_210402. Classification (NCBI taxonomy): domain Bacteria; kingdom Bacillati; phylum Bacillota; class Clostridia; order Eubacteriales; family Oscillospiraceae; genus Ruminococcus; species Ruminococcus sp. RTP21484sp1_RTP21281st1_A8_RTP21281_210402. Next base: position 48,776 of record NZ_JBCPGE010000021.1, on the reverse strand, counting down.
ATTTCATTCTGGAAGTTGTTGAGACAGCAGGCCCGAATCCATGCCCTCCGATGGTTGTAGGGGTTGGAATCGGTGGAACCTTTGACAAATGTGCTCTTCTTGCAAAGAAGGCACTGATGCGTCCTCTGGATTCCCACAATCCGGATCCATTCTATGCAGAGCTGGAAGATGAAATGCTGGAGAAAGTAAACAAGCTTGGAATCGGACCACAGGGCTTTGGCGGAAAGACCACAGCCATCGGTCTGAATATTGAGACAATGCCTACTCACATTGCGGGAATGCCATGTGCAGTCAACATCAACTGCCACGTTACCCGCCACAAAACGGAGGTGATCTGATCATGGAAAGAAGACATATTACACTGCCTCTGACGGAAGAACTGGCAAAAACCCTTCACGCAGGAGATCAGGTTCTCCTTACCGGAACCATCTACACATCCCGTGACGCAGGTCACAAGCGTATGTGTGAGGCTCTTGCAAAAGGCGAAAAGATTCCTTTTGATCCAACAGATGCAACTATTTATTATGTAGGTCCAACTCCTGCAAAACCAGGTCAGGTCATCGGATCTGCCGGACCAACTACCAGCGGCCGTATGGATGCCTACGCACCAACCATGATGTCTGTAGGAGCCCGCGGAATGATCGGCAAAGGAGCGCGTCTGCCTGAAGTAGTAGAAGCCATGAAAAAATATCACGGTGTTTACTTCGGAGCCATCGGCGGTGCCGGCGCCCTTCTTGCCAAATGTATCAAAAAAGCGGAACTTATCGCATACGAGGATCTGGGCGCAGAAGCTCTCCGTAAGCTTTACGTAGAAGATATGCCCCTTGTAGTCATTATTGACAGCGAAGGCAACAATCTTTATGAAGAGGGAAGAAAAGAGTATCTGGAAGCGCATAAAGAAAACTAATAATTGTGACGGAAATCCAGCAGAAAGTCTTTTTCAAATACGCTCCAGGCATATAAGATATATATACTCCACATATCAAAATAGATGTTTACAGAAAGCATTATTTATTCTATAATCTGAAGATATGTATACGAAAGACGAAAGAAGGAGCTTATTATGGACCATCATAAAAGGGTACAGACCTCAGAAGCATTCATAAACAGTGCATTCCTTGCAGTGTCAGGAGGATTTCAGGATGCCTATACCTATTTTACCCGCGATGGCGTTTTCTCCAACGCCCAGACCGGAAACGTGGTACTGATGAGTGAGCGGTTTATGAACGGCGAAGTGAAAGCAGGATTGCATTATCTCATTCCCCTGACCGCATTCTTTCTTGGAGTTCTGTTAGCGGAACGCATTCAGGAAAAATTCCGCTATGCCAGACGCCTTCACTGGCGCCAGGGAATCCTTCTGGTAGAGATCATCCTGCTGTTTCTGGTTGGCTTCATCCCAGGGAACCTGAACGTGCTTGCCACCACCCTGGTATCCTTCTCCTGCGCCCTTCAGGTGCAGACCTTCCGAAAGGTTGAAGGAAATGCCTATGCCAGCACCATGTGTATCGGAAATCTGAGAAGCGGCACTGCCGCTCTTTCCGCTTACATGCGTGAAAGAAAGCCACGCCTGCTTCGTCAGGCCTTATGCTACTTCGCCATTATTTTCCTGTTTGCCATTGGCGCAGGAATTGGCGGCAGACTTTCAATGGCTTACGGCGAAAGAGCCATTTGGGTATCCAGCATCCTGCTTCTCATCAGCTTCCTTTTAATGTTTATTGAGGAAATCGAAGAGGCAGAACACCGCTGGCAGTGAGAAATTAATAAAGCTTCAGTATCTTTACAATTACAAATTATAAAAAACATCCAGTCTCCATACAACGATGGCAGGCTGGATGTTTTTTTACAATATAATCTTTCGCAAATTGTGAGGCACATCTTGCGGAAAGTCTTCTTCAAACATGCTCCGCAGTTTAAGATAAAATCCCTGTAGACTGTAAAAACAGAATAAACATCATAACCGGTGCAACAAAGCGGATCATGACACGGTACAATTTTTTCCTGCGGAACTTATCCCCGCTTCTTTCCATTTCGCTAATCACATAATCCGGCGTTACGACCCAGCCGATGAGAATCGTGGAAAGCAGTGCAATAAACGGCATCATAACACTGTTGCTGATGTAATCCATAATATCAAGAAGCTGTCCCACAGAACCGTTCGGAAGCTTCACTTCCACATAGAAAATGCTGTATCCCAAAGCGATAACTGCGGAAGCTGCAAGGTAGATCACAGATAAAACAAGAACTGTTTTTTTACGGCTGGTATGAAAAATTTCCATGCAGTTTGCAGTAATAGATTCCAGTACGGAAATACAGGAAGACAAGGTTGCAAAAATAGCAGTTACGAAAAACAGGATTCCTACGAAGGTACCAGCTTTTCCCATTGCAGAAAATACCTTTGGCAGGGAAATAAACATCAGGCTTGGTCCGGCACCCATTCCTTCAGTGCCGGAAAACACATATACAGCCGGGATGATCATGGCACCTGCAAGAAAGGCAACACCTGTGTCAAAAATTTCAATCTGATTGATCGCTTTGTTCAGGTTCACTTCAGGTTTTACATAGGAGCCGTAGGTGATCATAATTCCCATGGATACACTGAGTGAAAAGAACAGCTGGCTCATGGCATCCAGCAGAATCTGCAGAAAACGATGCACAGTCAGTCCTTCAAGGTCAGGCGTCAGGTAGTAAAGAAATCCCTGTAAGCCGGTGCGAAGCTGACCGGAAGCATCCGTATGTGAAATCGTAAGAGAATACACTGCAATCACTACGACCAGAACTAGCAGGACCGGCATCATCCATTTGGATACTTTTTCAATCCCCTTTTCCACGCCATTGTATACAATGAAAGCAGTAACACCCATGAAAAGCAGTGCGAAGATCACCGGTGAAGTGGAAGATGTGATAAAGGCTGTAAAATAGTCATCTGCGGCAGCTGCCTGTGCCTGACCGGTTATGTATACCACCGCATATTTGGTGATCCATCCGCCAATTACCGCGTAATAGGTCATAATAAGCACTGGTACAAGGAATGTAAGGATTCCCAGAAACTTCCATCTGGGATGCATCTGGGTATAGGCTCCGATGGCACTCTTCTGTGTACGCCGTCCGATCGCAATATCCGAGGTGAGAAGAGTAAATCCGAAGGTAAGTACCAGAATCAGGTAGATAATTAAAAATAAGCCGCCTCCGTCTTTTGCGGCAAGGTATGGGAATCTCCACAAATTTCCCACTCCTACAGCACTTCCGGCTGCAGCCAGGACAAAACCAAGCTGTCCTGAAAAATGGTTTGATTTCTTTTCCATTACATTTGTTTCCCCCTTAATGTTGTAAGAATAGGATAACATATGACAAGATAATAGTAAAACAAATACTTAAATTTTTAGCAAGCAGAAAGGAGTATAAGTTATTGTCCACTTCGTTCACAGCAACACGCTCCGTGATGGCATTGAACATGGCGATGCAGATAAGACCATCGAGAGCTTCACGAAAATTCATTCGTTAAGCGATAGCCCCCTTCAATTAAGTTGATAAAATTTAACAAAGTATATCGAGAATATTTCTCTGTATTTACTACAGTGAAAATGGGACTTACAAATGGAAAAATGAATTAAAGTACAGAATATAGGACTTATATATAGGGAAATCCATTTTTTACCAGATAAATTGTACTTTATTAAAAGCATGGATCAAACTGATTGACGGCGAAAAAACAATCTCGTATACTACAATCGTTAAACCAATAACAATTCTTCAATATACGCGGAGAACTATAAAATAAAGAAAGAGGTACAAGAATGAAAGATTTTGCACAGTGGAAAGGCTTCGAAGGAAGTCGTTGGAAAGAACAAATTAACGTTCGTGATTTTATCCGTCACAATTATACCCCTTATGACGGAGACGATTCTTTCCTGGAAGGACCGACCGAGGCTACCGACAAACTGTGGGGAAAGCTGCAGGAGCTGCAGAAAGCTGAGCGTGCCAACAATGGTGTGCTTGACATGGAGACAAAGGTTGTCACAGGCCTGACCGCATACGGACCAGGATATATTGCTGAAGACCTGAAGGATCTTGAGAAGGTTGTAGGACTTCAGACAGACAAGCCTCTGAAACGTGCATTTATGCCATACGGCGGAATCAAAATGGCTGAGCAGGCATGCGAAATGTACGGCTACAAGGTAGATCCTCAGATCCACGATATGTTTACAAAATATGAGTTCAAAACACATAACCAGGGCGTTTTTGACATTTATACACCAGAAATGAAAAGAGCACGTCACAGCCACATCCTTACCGGACTTCCGGATACTTATGGACGTGGACGTATCGTTGGCGATTACAGACGTGTGGCTCTGTACGGTATTGACGCTCTGATTGCAGGCAAGGAGAAAGACTTTGCAGACAGCGACCGCCAGGGTATGAGACGTTATGATTTCCAGCTTCGTGAGGAAATCGCAGATCAGATCCGCGCTCTTAAAGGAATGAAAGAGATGGCAAAGGTCTATGGTTATGATATTTCAGAGCCGGCAAAGAATGCTCATGAGGCATTCCAGTGGCTGTACTTTGGATATCTTGCTGCGATCAAGACCCAGAACGGTGCTGCAATGAGTGTTGGACGTATTTCCACATTCCTTGATATTTATATTGAAAGAGACCTTAAGAATGGCGTGATCACTGAGAAAGAGGCACAGGAGCTTGTTGACCACATGGTAATGAAATTCCGTATGGTTAAATTTGCAAGAATCGAGTCCTACAACCAGCTGTTCTCCGGTGATCCGGTATGGGCAACTCTTGAGGTTGCAGGTATTGGTGTTGATGGACGCCACATGGTTACCAAGAATGACTATCGTTTCCTTCATACTCTTGAGGATATGGGACCGGCTCCGGAGCCAAACCTTACTGTTCTTTATTCTTCCAAGCTGCCGGAAAACTTCAAGAAATATGCTGCTAATATTTCTGTTACAACAAGTTCTATCCAGTATGAGAACGATGATGTTATGCGTCCGGTATGGGGCGATGATTATTCTATCTGCTGCTGTGTATCTGCAACTGAGACCGGTAAGGAAATGCAGTTCTTTGGAGCTCGTGCAAACCTTGCAAAATGCCTCCTTTACGCGATCAACGGTGGTGTAGATGAGAAGTTAAAAACTCAGGTAGGACCGGAGTACAAGCCGATCACTTCCGAGTATCTTGATTATGATGAGGTTATGCAGAAATATGACCAGATGATGGACTGGCTGGCTCATCTGTATGTAGGAACCCTGAACATGATCCACTATATGCATGATAAATATTACTATGAGGCAGCTGAGATGGCGCTTATCGATACCAAGGTTGAGCGTTCTTTTGCAACAGGTATTGCTGGATTTTCACATGTAGTAGATTCTCTGTCTGCTATTAAGTATGCGAAGGTAAAAGCTATCCGTGATGAGGATGGAATTACCACTGATTTCCAGGTTGAGGGTGATTTCCCACGCTACGGTAATGATGATGACAGAGCAGATGAGATTGCAAGAAATCTGCTTTCCACCTTCATGGATAAACTGAAACACATCCATACCTACCGTGATTCCAAGCCAACCACTTCTATTCTTACCATTACCTCTAACGTTGTTTATGGTAAAGCTACCGGAGCTCTTCCGGATGGAAGAAAGGCTGGAGAGCCTCTGGCACCTGGTGCAAACCCATCCTACGGCGCAGAGCAGAACGGACTTCTTGCTTCCCTGAACTCTGTTGCAAAGCTTGACTATGAGGATGCACTGGATGGAATTTCCAATACACAGACCATTAATCCGGAAGCTCTTGGACATAGTGATGAAGAGCGTACAGATAATCTGGTACATGTACTGGACGGATATTTCAACCAGGGTGCACATCACCTGAACGTAAATGTATTTGGCAAAGAGAAACTGATCGATGCTATGGAGCATCCGGAAAAAGAGGAGTATGCAAACTTCACTATCCGTGTTTCCGGTTATGCAGTTAAGTTTATCGATCTGACAAGAGAGCAGCAGTTGGATGTTATTGCCAGAACCTGCCACGACAGAATGTAAGTCTGATATTTTAAAATAGTATCGGCGAAACAAAAGGGCATGCAATATAATATATGTTAGAGGTTGCATGTCCTTTTTATAAATATGAATGCAAAGGAATTAGAAATGTTAAAAGGCTATGTTCATTCTCTGGAGAGCTTCGGGTCTGTGGACGGACCTGGAGTGAGATATGTGATTTTTCTTTCTGGCTGTGCTATGCGTTGTCAGTTCTGCCATAATCCGGATACCTGGAATATGACAGATGGAAAAGAGTACACTACGGATCAGCTTTTGAAGACAGCACTTCGGTTTAAGTCTTATTGGGGAGATAAGGGTGGTATCACGGTGAGCGGCGGGGAACCACTTTTGCAGATGGATTTTCTCACAGAGCTTTTCCGTAAGGCAAAGGAAGCGGGAGTCCATACTACTTTGGATACCAGCGGAAATCCTTATACGACTAAGGAGCCGTGGCATTCTAAGTGGCTGGAGCTGATGAAGTATACAGATCTTCTGCTTCTGGATATCAAGCAGATCAATGAGCAGGAGCATGTGAAGCTTACCGGGCAGACCAATACGAATATTCTTGCCATGGCCCGTGAGCTTTCGGATATGGGGAAGCCTGTTTGGATCCGGCATGTGTTAGTACCGGGGGGCAGTGACAAGGATGAGTATCTGCACCAGCTGGCGGATTTTATCCATACACTGAAAAACGTTGAGCGCGTGGAAGTTCTTCCGTATCATACGCTGGGAACCTTTAAATGGGAAAAGCTGGGGATTCCTTATCCTCTGGAGGGCGTGAAACCTCCGACGCAGGAGAGGATTGACAATGCCAGACGGATTCTTGGGGCGATTTAAGAGCGTGAAAGAAAGTAAATAAAACTCCTTAAGGGGAGGCCGTTGCGGACTGGAAATGAGTTTGCGATGGTCTCTTTTAAGTTGCTATTTAATTGGTTGAAAAGTTCATCAGGAGGGACGCATTTGGACAATGTGTATTACTCACTCGCCGGCGCAACGCTGCAGCGAACTAATCGCTAACTGCGACTAATGCGTTCGGGAGAGCCCTCACGCATAAGTCTCCGTAAGCGCTGGATTTCGCTTACGCTAAGAGCGCGCCTGAAATGGCTCGCTGGAGTAATACACATTGCCCAAATGCTGTGTGTCGGCTGGAACTTTTCAACACACTAAATAGCAATAATGTTTAGTGATCAGCAGACTGAAATGCGGATATTTCCTGTAAAAATCGTTGTCCGTATTTCTTAAGTTTGTTCTGTCCTACACCGGATACATTGAGCATTTCATCCTCATTCTGAGGAAGTTTACTGCACATATCGATAAGGGTTCTGTCGGTGAAGACGATGTAGGGAGGGACAGATTCTTCCTTGGCAATCTGGAGACGGAGCTGACGTAAGGCTTCAAAAAGGGCAGAATTGTGGCTGGAGTTTGTGGCGGTGGAATCAGTGGATGAGCTTTCGGTGGAAGCGGAAAAACTGTCCTTTTTGAATGGAGTTTTGTGTTTCTTTGTAGTTGATATTTTCTCTTTTTCTTTGAATTTCTTTATTATGATCTTTGTATTTTTATTTTGTAAATCTGCAATATTTCCTGCTTTTAAAACACTGTATTCTCCTTCTGTCTGGGTGATATAACCCATACGGATCATCTGGCTAATAAGGAGCCGGAGATCGGCTTCAGTGCGGTTCTCTAACTGACCATAGCAGTTGTAGGAGGTGGCGCCAATGTCCTTCAGACGGGCTTTTTTTGAGCCCAGGAGAGTGCCGATTACCAGAGCCTGGCCATAGCGGCCGCGCATTTCGGTGATGCAGCCGACTACCCATTTGGCATCCAGGGTCATATCCAGTTCTTCAAATTCCTGGTGGCAGTTGCCGCAATTATCACAAGGCTGATGTGTGGTTTCTCCGAAGTATTCCAGGATGTAATTGCGCAGGCAGGAGGTGGTCATACAGTAGCCTTCCATAAGCTGGAGACGGCGGGAATCCTGATGTTTTACCTGTTCAATTTCCTGAAAATCCATACCTTCGAAGTCTTTGCTTCCAAGAAGGAGTTTGCTGATCATCACATCCTGGGTGGAAAAGAGAAGGATACATTTTGCAGGTTCACCATCACGTCCTGCGCGGCCAGCTTCCTGGTAATAGTTTTCCATGCTCTGAGGCATGTTGTAGTGGATGACGAAACGCACATTGGATTTGTCGATTCCCATGCCAAAAGCATTGGTGGCAATCACAACCTGAGCGCGGTCATAGATGAAATCATCCTGACTTTTTTTGCGGATATCGTTGCTCATTCCAGCGTGGTAACGGGTTACAGAGACGCCTTGTTTCAATAATTTCTCATACAAAGTATCCACGTTTTTTCTGGTGGCACAGTAGATGATTCCGCTTTCGTTTGGATGGGTTTCTATGTAATTTTGGATAAAGATGTCCTTCTGCTTTCCAGTGAGATGCTCTACCTGGTAGTATAGATTTTCTCTGTCAAAGCCAGTTACAACTATGTTGGGATTTTTCAGTTTCAGTATTCTTGCAATGTCATTTTTTACGACTTCTGTGGCAGTAGCGGTGAAAGCACTGATGATTGGATTGCCAGGCAGCTGTTCCACAAAATCTATGATTTTTAAGTAACTTGGACGGAAATCCTGTCCCCATTGGGAGATACAGTGGGCCTCGTCTACAGTTACCATGGAGATAGGAGTATGGAGTGCGAAGCTTAGAAATGAAGCTGTTTCCAGTCGTTCTGGTGCTACGTAAATAATCTTATAGACACCTCGCGCAGCGAAAGAAAGAGCCTTATTGATTTGTCCCTCAGTCAGCGAAGAGTTGATATAAGCAGCATGGATCCCCGCTTCATTCAGTGACTTCACCTGGTCCTGCATAAGAGAAATCAGCGGTGAAACCACCAGCGTAATTCCTGGCAAAAGAAGCGCGGGAACTTGATAACAAAGAGACTTTCCGGCCCCCGTGGGCATGATCGCCAGCGCATCCCGTCCGCTTAAAATGGTATCTATAATTTCCGTCTGCCCTTCCCGGAAGGAATCATATCCGAAGTAAGTTTTTAAAATTTGTAAGGGAGTTACTGTTGGAGTACCAGAATTCATTTCTTGTATATTCGAATTGTTTGTTGTCAATTTATTGACCTCCTGCGATGAAAATAGGTGACTGTTTAGTAGTTGCAAAGTTGCACACTTCGAGGGTGCTTTTAGTTTTTTATCATATTTAATGTTGCGTGCATTGAGGTGCTTTTATTTTTTTATCATTTTTAATGCTGCCTGCGCCGTCTTGCCTGTAAGTTCTGTAATACTGGAAAGCACTGGCACATCTCCATATTTTCGGTTTTCATAAAACGCATAATAACATCCATATAGAATGTAAGTGAGCATAATATTAATGTCCTTGTCTTCCCGATATTGAGGGTAAGCTCTAAACACCAGCTCCTTTAAAGCAACTTCAATTTTCTGCACCAGGCATTTACTCCTGCTTCCCGAAAACAAAATCCCGATCAGCGAATCCTTTGCCAGAAACCCCATAAACAGTTCCCTGGAAAAAAAAGCAGTATCGTCCAGTACTCTCTCCGGATGAGTGAGATTCTCCATAATTGATACCACAACTTCCGTTTCCAATGTATCCGAGAGATGATAAATATCCTGATAATGTGCATAAAATGTAGACTTATTAATCTGCGCTTTCTCACACAACTCCTTAATCGTAATCCTCTCCAGCTCCTTATGAGAACGCAACTCTATAAAAGCATTTATAATACTCTGTCTGGTTTTTTCAATTCTAATATCCATATAGCGTTATCCTTTATTTTAATTTGCTATTTAGTTGATTAAAAGTTCTTCAATGCGGACGCATTTGGACAATGTGTATTACTCACTCGCCGGCGCAACGCTCCAGCGAACTAATCGCTAACTGCGACTAATGCGTTCGGGAGAGCCCTCACGCATAAGTCTACGTAAGCGCTGGATTTCGCTTACGCTAAGAACGCGCCTGAAATGGCTCGCTGAAGTAATACACATTGCCCAAATGCTGTGTGTCGGCTGGAACTGAGGTTATTTAGGAACTTTTAACGAGGGGAGGGGGAGTGATTGTTTTCCCGAAACTTTCTTGCCAATGATAGATTAGGTAAAACCAATAAAGCTGCGAAGTATCAACCATCTAAATGGGGTATCGAAGACACATAAAATAATATGTCAAGTTCTTTGTTTGCAAAACAGCCCTAAGAATGTGCAAATACTTCATAGAAATTATAAAAGCCGCTAATTTCCGGCAAGATTTCCATAAACTTTCGTTTCCGATACAGTATAGGGAAACCAATCACTCACTCACCCCACCTGTTGAAAGTTACTATGTACAAATAAGTCCAGCCAGTACACAGCATTCGGGCAATGGTGATTGCTCCAGCGAGCCATTTCAGGCGCGGTTTTAGCGTAGGCGAAATCCACTGCTTAGGTCGACTTAATCGTGAAGGCTCTCCTGAACGATTTAGTCGCAGTTAGCAGTTAGTTCGCTGGAGCGTTGCGCCGGCGAGTGAGCAATCACCATTGTCCGAGTGCGTCCGCCTTGAACAACTTTCAACACACTAAATAGGTTATAAAGAAATCCGACACATTTCAAAAAACGTTGGAAATCCAACTAATGTCTTTTTTCGTCGGTAGCAATTTTTTATTTACACAATTATACTTATTATACAGAGAAAAACAACTACTGTCTAATATCTTTTTATAATGAATGGGAGAGCAAAAACATGGATTTTTACAACTTTTATACAGGAAAAGAATTTGAAGCATATCAGTACCTTGGTGCTCACGTATGGGATGGCGGAACCACCTTCCGTACATTTGCCCCGGCAGCGCAGCGAGTATCTGTAATTGGTGAGTTCAACGGCTGGACAGAGACTCCTATGAACCGCGTTCATGATGGCAATTTCTGGGAATGCACCATGAATAATGTAGGCTCTGACCTGATGTATAAATACAGAATTTACCGTCAGGACGGCTCCTTCGTGGACCACGCAGACCCCTATGCTTTTTATAGCGAGATGCGTCCAGGCACTGCTTCAAAGACCTATGCTCTTGGCGGTTATGAATTTGGCGACAGCAAATGGCTGAAAAACCGCAAAGCAAGCTACGACAAACCAGTAAACATTTATGAAATGCATTTTGGCTCCTGGAAAAAACGAGGCGAAGGACAGGAAGACTGGTACACCTATGAGGAACTGGCACCGATCCTTATCACCTATTTGAAGGAACACGGCTATAATTATGTGGAGATCATGCCTCTCTGTGAGTACCCATGCGACGAATCCTGGGGATATCAGGATACAGGATATTTCAGTCCAACCTCCCGCTATGGCAAGCCGGAAGAATTGAAAGCATTTGTAGACCAGTGCCACCAGGCTGGAATTGGGGTCATTCTGGATTTTGTTCCAGTGCATTTTGCAGTGAATGATTATGCGTTGGCAGAATATGACGGAACAGCCCTTTATGAATATCCAAACATGGCAGTTGGCCGCAACGAATGGGGAAGCTGCAATTTTATGCATTCCAGAGGAGAAGTTTGCAGTTTTCTGCAGTCCTCTGCCTATTACTGGATGAATGAATTCCATTTCGATGGCCTTCGCATGGACGCAGTAGGAAATCTGATTTACTGGCAGGGGGACGCAAGCCGTGGAGAAAACCTGGCAGCTCTGAAATTTATCCGTACCATGAATCAGGGCTTAAAGGAAAGAATCCCTGACTGCCTCCTTTTTGCCGAGGATTCCACTCCATATCAGGGTGTGACAAAGCCGGTATGGGAGGGCGGACTTGGATTTGATTACAAATGGGATCTTGGATGGATGCATGATACTCTGTCTTATTTTCAGGCAGATGCAAAAGAAAGACAGGAAAAATATCACAAGCTGACATTCTCTATGATGTATTTTTACAATGAGCGCTATATCCTGCCGCTGTCCCATGATGAGGTTGTCCACGGAAAGGCAACCATCGCCCAGAAGATGAACGGTGGTTATGATGGGAAATTTCCACAGGCAAGAGCTTTCTATATGTATATGTATGCGCACCCGGGTGCAAAGCTGAATTTCATGGGAAATGAGCTGGCACAGCTGAAAGAATGGTGCGAAAAGGATGAGTTGGACTGGATTTTGCTGAAATTCCCTGTTCATGAAGCATTTCATAAATTCATGGCAGATCTGAACCAATGCTATCTGAAGAACAGTGCTTTTTCCCAGAGAGATTTCAGCCAGGATGGTTTCTCATGGGTGGATTGCCATCAGGAGCAGAAGTGCATGTATCTGTTTGAAAGAATCAGTGGGGATCAGAAAATTTTGGCTGTGTTCAATTTCTCCGACGAAATCCAGGAATACACTTTGGAAAAAGATTATGCCGGATATGAGCTTCTCCTTGCAAGTGATATGGTGAAATATGGCGGTAAAAAGCGCTACACGAAAAAAGAAAAGGTAATTACAGGCGGAAAAGCAGTATTTAAAATGGGACCATTTTCTGCCAGATATTATCTGGTGAAATAAGGAAAAGTATATAAATAAAAAAGACCTGTATCCGGATAAAATTATACAATGATGGAACCTTGTCATTGGTTTTATCTGGAGTACAGGTCTTTATGATTGCTGCGTACAGCAGTCAATGAGCTTCTGTAATTGTAAGAAAATGCAATGCAAAAACGCAATGCGTATAATTTATTTACCAGGAGAGAGATGCTCCTTGATAGCGGTAAAGCTCTCTGGACTGATGACATGCTCGATACGGCATGCATCGGAGGTTGCAGTTTCCGGATCAACACCCAGACTGATCAGCCAGGAGGATAAAAATTCATGTCGCTCATAAATCATATCTGCAATCTTCTGTCCGGATTCGGTAAGATAAATATATCCTTCTGGAGTGACAGTGATATGGTTCTTTTCACGAAGGTTCTTCATAGCAACACTGACGCTTGACTTCTTAAATCCAAGTTCATCAGCAATATCAACGGAACGCACAACAGGTTTCTTTTTGCTGAGAATAAGAATGGTCTCCAGATAGTTCTCAGCAGATTCATTAGATTTCACGATAAATCACCTCAATTTCTTGCTTGTGTAGCAGTACAAGTATAATACCTATAGAATACCATAGTTTACCGTTTGGGGCAATTATTTTTTTGAAATAATCCCTGCTGTTCAATTCTGTGTTGCGGTTTGTAGTCAACAATCTACCAGTTGTTTGTTATTGCTTATTGGTAACGTTCCGGTTACTGTTCACTCCGTGACCAGTAACGCGCTTCGCAATGCACAGAAAGACGAACCTTCTTGTGACAAGCACAAGAAGTAGCGTTTGCTGCGCAAACTTAATTCTCGGGTTTTCTGTGAACTTTGTTCTCAAAAACACCTCGCGGAATATTACCAGTGAACAGTAACACGTTCCGAACAGTAATACCATAAACAGTCATATTTTCCAATGACAAATTATTTTCCGGGTAGTATACTAAAACTAATTATCGTTTTCAGGGAGGTTTTTATTATGTACATTGCTTCAAAGGAACGTTACACCATAATGGAATACAACCGTTGTGGTGACAGCGGACTTATGCTGCCGAAGGTGTCACTGGGATTGTGGCATAATTTCGGAGATACAGCGAATTTTGAGAATATGAGACAGCTGTGCTTTACTGCTTTTGACAATGGAATTACCCAGTTTGATCTGGCCAATAATTATGGACCGGAGCCGGGGAGTGCAGAGATTAATTTCGGCAGGATTCTGAAAGAAGATCTGGGAAAATACAGGGACGAGCTGATCATTACTACCAAGGCAGGATATGAAATGTGGGATGGTCCTTATGGGAACTGGGGCAGCCGCAAGTATCTTCTGGCAAGTCTTGACCAGAGCCTGAAGCGTATGGGACTGGAATATGTAGATATTCTTTACCATCATAGAATGGATCCGGAGACCCCTCTGGAAGAGACCATGGGAGCGCTGGCCAGTGCAGTGCAGAGCGGAAAAGCCCTGTATGTGGGACTTTCCAATTACGATGGAAAAACACTTTCACAGGCAGCGTCGATTTTGCAGGAAATGCATTGTCCTTTTGTAATTAATCAGAATCGTTATTCTATTTTTGACAGAACTGTGGAGAAAAATGGACTGAAAAAGACCACAGGAATTCTGAAAAAAGGTCTGATCACCTTCAGTCCTCTTGCGCAGGGACAGCTTACAGACCGCTACCTTAATGGTATTCCGGAAGACAGCCGTATCCGTACAGACGGCAGATTTTTGAAGGAAAGCAATCTGACGCCAGAACGTTTGCAGCAGATCCGGGAGCTGAATGATATGGCTGCAGGGCGTGGCGAGAAGCTTTCGGAGATGGCTCTTGGCTGGCTGCTTGCACAGCAGGAGGTGACCAGTGTACTCATTGGAGCATCACGACCACAGCAGATCCTTGATAACATAAAAGCAATCCACTGTGCACCATTTACGGAGGAAGAGCTTGTGAGAATTGATGAAATTGCGGCTGAAAAAATATAGCCAGTATGCTCATGAAATCCCAGATATATCCAGGAGCCTGACAGCTATGAACAGTATTAAAAAGAAGCAGATAGGGCTTTTTACGAGACGAAGAAAAACATTATATTTTGCATAAGGAGAGTGACAGAAAATGATAATTCGAAAGGGAACGCAGGCTGACCTTGCGTCAGTGGAACAGCTTTACAATGACATTCATACGGCAGAAGAAACAGGTCAGCAGACCATTGGATGGATCCGTGGCGTGTATCCTACAAGAGCTACGGCACAGGCTGCATTAGATGCCAATGACTTGTTTGTTTTGGAGGATGCAGGGGAGATCCTGGGAGCGGCCAGAATCAATAAAGCGCAGGTGGATTCTTATGCAGAAGGCGCTTGGGAATTTTCAGCCAGGGATGAGGAGGTCTGCGTCCTTCACACTCTGGTAGTTTCCCCCTCCACATCTGGAAAAGGCTATGGCAAGAAGTTTGTAAAGTTCTATGAGGATTACGCTTTAAGTCACGGCTGTCCGGAACTTCGGATGGATACTAATGCAAGAAATGTCGCTGCAAGAGGGCTGTATAAGAAGCTTGGATATAAGGAAATCGGGATTGTGCCTACAGAATTTAACGGGATACCGGATGTGCAGCTGGTATTGTTGGAGAAGCATTTGTAATAGTTGAAATTCCCTTTTAGGAAAAAAGAAAAGAGAGCAGGCGAGTTTGTAGAGATACAGATTTGTCTGTTTTTTTATATAGAGTTCCATCCCCCCGGGGGGCTTGCGGAAGAAAACTGGTTTTGATAAAATTTTAACATTAGAGTTAAATGCGGAGGATTTGAAATTGGACAAATTATTGGATGAAATAGAGAGCTATTGGAGTACCCGGGCGGAGGGGTATTCTGAGGTGAATGAAAAAGAGTTGAATGGGATGCAGAAAAGGGCATGGCTGGATACTCTGGAACGCGGATTTTTTGGAAAAAGGTCTGGGAAAAATGAGGATTCAGAAAACAATTCTGTGGAAAAAGAAGCTTTCGAAGAAGAATTTTCTGAAAAACAACATACAGACAAATATAAGGATCACCTGAGAATTCTGGATATCGGTACTGGACCAGGCTTTTTCCCTATGATCCTTGCGGAAGCAGGATATCATGTAACAGCCATAGATTACACTCCGGGAATGCTGGAAAAGGCTGCAGAAAATGCTGTGAAATTTATCGGAGAAAAGAGCCGGAATATTGAATTTAAAAGAATGGATGCCCAGGCATTGGAGTTTGAAGATGAGAGCTTTGACGTGATCATTTCCAGAAACCTGACCTGGAATCTGCCCCATCCGGAAATGGCTTATAAAGAGTGGCTTCGGGTTCTGAAAAAAGGTGGAAAGCTTTTGAATTTTGATGCCAACTGGTATGGATATCTCTATGATGATAAGAAGCGTGAGGCTTACGAGAACGACCGCAAAAATGTGGAAAAAGGAAGCCTGGATGACCATTATCTGTGCACAGATATTGATCGAATGGAGAAAATTGCACTGCAGGTTCCACTGTCTGAGACCAAGCGTCCGGGATGGGATGTGAAGGTACTGGAAGCGCTTGGAGCAGCGCAGATTCAGGTGAATGAGGACATCTGGCAGCAGGTGTGGAGTGAGGAAGAGAAGCTGAATTATGAATCTACACCCATGTTTATGGTGGAGGCTGTAAAATAGAAAAAGATATTATCAGTGATATGCAGAAATTTGTACGAATTTAAAGAGAAGTAAAGCGGTATTGGTTGTAAGAATGAAGTATTAGAGTATTTGAAAAATAAGATAAGTTTTTATTGGATTGTAAGGAAAATTATTTGTAAAGATATTATTGGAAAAGGTAGAAAATAATGAGTGAAATAATAAATATAGGTGGCTTAAGTGCGGCACCAGGGCAGCGTGTCCATGGCTTTGTTTCCATTGGAAATGGAGAATTTTCTCTTCCTGCAACCATTATAAGGGGAGAAAAAACAGGGAAAACAGCTCTTATCACAGCTGGTATCCATGCAGGAGAATATGTGGGAATCCAGAGTGCAGTAGAGCTTGGAAGAGATTTGAAAATTGAGAAAATGACCGGAACGGTAATTATTGTAAAGGTAGTGGCGAAAGAAGAATTTGAGAACCGTCACGGTTCTCTTTGCAGAGCAACCGGCGAGAATCTGAACCGGGTTTTTCCAGGAAAAAAAGATGGTACAAAGTATGAAAGACTGGCTTCAGCAGTGGTAGAAGAACTGCAGAAAGTGGCAGATTATTACATTGATCTTCACAGCGGTGACGACTATGAGAAGCTGACTCCTTATGTGTATTATGCAGGGAAAGCAGCCCCGGAAGTGATGAAAATTTCCCGTCAGATGGCAGAGCAGGTGGATGTTCCTTACATGGTAAAATCTGAGGTATCGTCTGGTGGAAGCTATAATTATGCAGCATCCTGCGGCATCCCTTCCGTGCTTCTGGAACGGGGCGGAATGGGAGCCTGGGAGACAGAGGAAGTGCGTTCTATGAAGCGTGATGTACGCAGTATTTTACGGTTCCTCGGTATTTATGACGGACATAGAAGTATGCGGAAATATTATCCATTAAACGTAACGGATGTGCAGTATCAATCCGCCTCTTATACGGGACTCTGGTATCCCCAGAAGAAGGCAGGAGACCTGTTTACAGAAGGCGAAATCCTTGGATATGTAAAGGATTATGAGGATAATATTCTGGAAACCTGTACCTCCTATGGAGATGGAGTGATCCTGTATCAGACGGGCTCTTTGCAGGTAATTAAGGATGGTCCGATGGTAGCTTACGGTCGGATCAGCTACGAGGAAGACGACCGAAAAGAGAAAATTGCAGCTTACTGGACAAAGCGAAGCGACAGTTTCCTGGAGCAGAGAAGAGCGGAATTACATAGTCCATTAGCGGATAGATGGCTGGAAGAAATTGAGAAATATCTTCCCAAAAAGGCGTTAAGCTCTGAAGAAAAAGCTCAGAAACTTACTGATAAAAAATATTTGAATAACGGAAAAAATACAGAACCTGTAATTGAGGATGAAAGCAAAGAAAGAAAAGAAGCAGTCATAGAAATTAAGGAAAAAGAGACTGATAATGGTAAGCTTAGAATTTTAGATGTGGGCTGCGGAACCGGCTTTTTTACCATTCTTCTTGCAAAACAGGGACACCATGTAACCGGTACAGATCTTACTCCGGACATGATTGCAAACTCCCGGATTCTTGCCAAAGAAGAGCAGGTAAGCTGTGACTTCCAGGTGATGGATGCAGAGCATTTAAGCTTCCAGGACGAAAGCTTCGACGTAGTCATTTCCCGGAACCTGACCTGGACTTTACCGGAAGCAGCACAGGCCTATAAGGAGTGGACAAGAGTGTTAAAACCAGGTGGACTTCTCCTGAATTTTGACGCCAACTATGGTGCCACAAACTTTGCTGAAACCTCTGATCTCCCAGAAAATCACGCCCACAACCAGCTTGGAAATTCCCTGATGCAGGAGTGCGAAGATATCAAGCGTCAGTTGCCCATCAGCTCCTACCTCCGCCCGGCCTGGGACGTGGAAGAGCTTGGAAAAACAGGAATGGAACAGATTTCCATTGATCTGGGGTTGAGCAGACGGGTTTATAAAGAGAAGGATGAATTTTATAATCCAACTCCGATGTTTGCCATTGCAGCAAAGAAAGCATAAAAATGGAGCGTATGCTTCACGATATGCGAATATTGAGCAGGCTTGTGGGAGTGCAGCGCACGAAACAATCCGTAGGTATCATAGTTATACAAGCCTGAAAAATATATGATGACATAAAAAATGTGCCCGGAATTTATTTCCCAGGCACATTTTGGGGGAAAAGGGATATCAAAAAAAGAAAGTTATCAAATCACATAATCCGAACTTGTCATATGGAGGAATGCCATCGTTTTCTCACTCTTGGGCTGTGAGAAGAACTCTTTGGATGGTCCCTCTTCTACGATAACACCGTCCTCCATGTAGACTACCCAGTTGGCAACTTTTCTGGCGAAATCCATTTCGTGGGTGACTACGACCATGGTGGCTCCTTCGTTGGCAAGCTTTCTCATAACATCCAGAACCTCGCCGGTAAGTCTTGGGTCAAGGGCGGAGGTTGGTTCGTCGAAGAGAACTACTTCCGGATTGTAGGCAATGGCTCTTGCGATAGCCACACGCTGCTGCTGCCCACCGGAAAGCTGGTCTGGATAGAAGTTGGCGCGGTCTGCCATGCCTACTTTTTCCAGCATTTCCATAGCTTTTTTCTTCGCTTCTTCGGGAGAAATCTTACGGGCAATGGTAAGACCCTCCAGTACATTGTCAAGTGCTGTTTTGTTGCGGAAAAGATTGTATCCCTGGAAGACAAAGCCCATTTTCATTCGTAACTGCCGGATCTCTTTCCTGGTCACAGCAGTGATATCTTTATGGAAATCATCAAAGGTGATTTCTCCTTTATCTGCCTGCTCCAGAAAGCTGATACAGCGGAGAAGGGTTGTCTTTCCAGAACCGCTGTTTCCCAGAACTGCGATCACAGAACCTTTTTCAACTTTGAAATCAACACCTTTTAATACTTCGTTTGTCCCGAATTTTTTATGGATATTCTTTACTTCCAGCATATTTTTTTCTCACATTCTTATATAGAAATTTGGTAATTGATAACAGGGTATTATGAAGAAACTTAAAAGTCTTTCTTCTGTAGCAAATGATATAAAATACGAGTTGTTCACATATGGTGATGCTGCCGAAGGCGACATTGATTATACTTCGATCTTTAAAATATCATTAAAGTAGTTATTGGCAACCATCAGCACACCCATAGCTGTGATAACTACGATTTCTTCTTCTGTAAATTCTTCTTTTAATTCAGTATAGATTTCATCCGGAATATTTTTCGGATCTTTTGCAAGAGCGCGGCCAAAAGAAATAAGTAATTCTTCCTTCTTTGTAAATTGAAAATTGTCGAAATCAATACCATTATCTTTCAGAAGCTTTCTGAAATAAGTACTGCATACCAGGCAGTCATTTTCTTCGGAAATTGCATATTCAAAGAAGTCACCAGCTCTTTTTCCAATCAGTCTCTGCAGTTCCCGGTCGAGGGAGTAGGAGCTGTCTTCAATGGCTTTAAAGGCTTCTGCATTATGGAGAAGAGTAAGCTTTTCATTAGTGAGCCTGTATCCTTGTGCAAGATGGTTCCTGATTACTTCTTTCTCTTTTTCGCCTGCTGTTTCCGGGTCAATTTTTGAAATATAAGACATGATTATTCTCCTTTCACTGGCGCAGGAGCATTCCATACCAGCTTTTTCTCAAAATAGTTTTGTACCCATGTAAGTACGGTACAGATCATAAGGTAAATAACAGCAGCCTCGCAGTACAGGGCGAAGGGCTCGTAGGTTCTGGCGGCAATCTGCTGTGCGGTGGTGAACAGCTCCACAACTGTGATACTGGAGGCAAGGGAAGTGTCCTTGGTAAGTCCGATCAGTGAGTTAAATAGTGGTGGAAAAGCGATTCGGAATGCCTGGGGCATTACAATCCTGGTCATGGTCTGGCGGTAACTCAGACCCACCATATAAGCAGCTTCTGTCTGTCCTTCTGGTACCGCCTGGATTGCAGATCGGAAAATCTCAGCGTTGTAAGCGCCAAGGTTCAGGGCAAAGGCAATCACAGCGGATGGAAAAGCGTCCAGGATAATTCCGACAGACGGCAGGCCAAAGAAGATGATGAATAGCTGTACAATAAGTGGGGTTCCGCGGAAGACCCATATGTAAAATCTTGCGAACTGCTTCAGGCCTTTTACATTGGCAATCTGTACCAGGGCCAGAAAAAGGGCGATGATGCAGCCAAAAACAAAGGATAATAAGGTAAGGGGGATTGTAACTTTTATTCCGGGTATGAGGATTCTGGTGAAAGAAGATACCAGAATCCCTGCTAAACGTTCACTCATAATTGTTTCCTTTTACTTTCAATTGTTGGATGATTGTCTGTTGTTCTGGACAACAGCTGTGGAAAAGTAATTAGTTTTCATCAGTGCTTTCTGTTGTTGCATCCTCAGAAGCGGTGTCTGTATTTGCTGCATTTTCATCCTGTGGCTGTGTGAAGTCTGTGCCGAAGTAATCCTCAGAAAGCTTGCTTAAAGTTCCGTCTTCTTTCAGTTCGTCAATAGCGTTCTGAACTGCATCATATAAAGCTGTTTCCCCTTTCTTGATCGGGACAGCGTAGGTATCCACAACGTCCGGGATTACGAAAGCAACTTTCAGATTTGCATCCGGGTGCTGCTGAAGGTATTCATTGAATACAACAGAGTTAAAGGTTGTGAAGTCGGCACGTCCGGATTCAATCAGGGAAACCGCTTCGTCAGCTGTGCTGATCTGTACAAGAGATGCACCGGCGTCTTCCAGAATATCAAGGTAAGCGGTTGTGGCAGTGTTTGCTACTTTTTTTCCATTCAGAGAAGCCATATCTACGATATCATCATTGTCCTTGGCTACTACGATCTGCTGTGTGATGTAGAAATATGGTCCTGCGAAATCGTATTTCTCTTCACGCTCAGGTGTGATACTTACTGCATTGATAACTGTATCAAGACGTCCACTGTCAATTCCTGCAAGAAGGGAATCCCAGTCAGATTCTGTGAAATCTGCTTCCGCACCAAGCTTGTCTGCAATTGCCTTTGCTACCTCCACGTCAAATCCGGTAAGCTCTCCGTTGTCGTCATGATAGGTGTATGGAGGATAGGTTCCTTCCACACCGACTTTCAGTTTTCCTGATTCTTGAATCTGCGCAAGCTCGTCATCAGCTGCATAAGCCATACTGCATGTTGCCAGAACTCCTGTTAATACTGCTGCAATTCCTAAAGTCAAGATGCTTTTTCTCATAATTGTATCCTCCTCTTATTCTATTCCCTATTTAATAACTAGGATTAATATGGATTGAATGATAGCATAGAAATCTGACCTTGTCTAATATGGAATAAAGATAGCTGGCTATAGGGAATTCCTATAACCTGCTTAAATTGAAAGTACACAGCTTGACTTAATAGGAAGATATGGTAAAGTGGAAGAAAGAAATCTGGTGGGAGTGAGGCTTGATAATTCTCTTTAGGGCAAGGGCGCGTGGAGATTTCAAAAGGACGAGTGACATTGATCTTGCAGTCAGTGGAGGGGATTTTTGCAGATTTGCGCTGGATGTAGATGAGGAAACATAAAAACAGAACGAAAGCAGATGTAAAAAGACTGAAGTTTTCGCCAGAGAGGGAATAGCTATGTTAGATCTGAAGAAACTGAAATATTTTATAGTGTGTGTTGAAACTGGCTCTATCAGCGAGGCTGCCAAGCTTCTTTATACGACTCAGCCCAGTGTGAGCAAGGCAATCAAAGCGCTGGAGGAGGAAATGGGAATTGTATTGTTTGAGCGTATGCCAAGGGGAATTGCGCTTACGGCGAAAGGCCGGGAGGCATACCGATATGCGTGCAGGATCATAAATGATTCCCGGATACTGGAAGAGATGAGCCATGGGAATATGGCAAAATATCTACGGATTTCATTGAATCCCAGTTCTTGGTTTACGAATCAGTTTGTGGAGTTTTATAAGGAAAATTATGACAAGGATTATCATTTTGAAATCTATACAGCCGGTGTGCGCACGGTCATGGAACGTGTTCGGGATTACCTTTCAGACATTGGCTTTGTATACGTGATGGAACAGCAAAAAAAGGAATTCCAGTATGAGCTGGCGAAAAACAAGCTGGTTTTTACCGTTATGCAGGAAAGTACGGCGACATTTTATCCGGGAAAGTTGAATATATTGGATCAGGAAGCAGCTGACAGAGAGAAAGCACAGACCGTAAATATGGAAGCGATGAAGAACTTCCGATTTATCCAGAACTTCCGTGATGAGTTTCTGGAATTGGGAGAGAAAGAAAAACGTAGTGTGTTCAGCTGGGAAAATCTGAATGTTTCCATTATTACAAACAGCGACTACATTATGGAAAAGATGTTGAAAGAGACCGGACTTTGCAATATCAGCGGCAGTTATCTTTCCAATGATAAACAGGCAGCAAACAAAGGCATTCCGCTGGAATTCAAAAAGAATAAGGTGGTTTTCGGATACATCAGAAGAAAGAATGACGAGACGGATGAGCTGATGGAGGAATTGCTGGGATTTTTAAGGGAAAAATTGAAGCTGGAGAATGGCAGCTGAATATGAGAGGGATAAAAGAAAAACGAAGCAGAATCGGCTAAAGGAACGTGTGACGGTCTGCATAAATAGAGAAAAGGTATTCCTGAAAATTGAAAATATATTCCAAATAAGAATAGCTTATAACCCCCTGGGCGGGTTGTAGGCTGTTTTTTATTTTGCTAAACTACACCAAGGGATGAAAGAATGAGTGAAAACCTACTTGTACAGTATGGAATGGAGACAATTAAATGAAAAAATATGCAATCAAACGTATCCTTCAGCTGATTCCCATTCTGTTTGCAATTACTTTTCTTTCTTATGGAATGATGCGCATTGCAGGAAGTGATGTTGTAACGCGGAAAATGGAGAATACAGGAGGGGTAGTGTCAGAAGCTGCACTGGATGCGGCAAGAGAAGAGCTGGGGCTGGATAAGCCATTTTTAACCCAGTATTTTGTATGGTTTGGAAAACTGCTGCGTGGAGATATGGGAAACAGCTATGTATCAGGAGTTTCGGTCTTTGATACTTTTATATCAAAACTGCCGGCAACCCTGCTTCTTACGGCTACTTCCATTCTGCTTACTATTATTATTTCGATTCCTTTGGGAATTTTGTCTGCGGTGAAGCAGAATACAATTGTTGATTACCTGATTCGTTTCTGCAGTTTTATAGGAAACAGTCTTCCTAATTTCTTTGTATCACTTTTGCTTATGTATTTTCTTGCAATCCAAGTCAGGATTTTTCCTGTTATTGCCAAGGATGTGAGTCTGAAAAGTGTTGCAATGCCGGCCATAACCCTGGCCATTGCCATGTCTGCGAAATATCTGCGGCAGGTAAGGGCTACTGTGTTAGATGAGCTGAGTAAGGATTATGTAACAGGTGCCCGTGCCCGTGGGGTGAAGTTTTCTGTTACCCTATGGAAAAGTATTATGAAAGCATCCCTGGTTACGGTCATTACCCTGTTAATGCTGTCAGTGGGAAACCTCCTTGGCGGTACGGCAATTGTGGAGTCCATCTTCATGTGGGACGGTGTTGGAAAAATGGCAGTAGATGCTATTTCCATGCGCGACTATCCCATTATTCAGGCGTATGTTATGTGGATGGCGATCATTTATGTGCTGGTAAATCTGCTCACAGACCTGTCTTACCGGTTCCTTGATCCGAGAATCCGTCTGGGAGGTGCGAAGCAGTGAGTGTAAAAAAAATGGACGAAGTGCCAGAAAAGAAAACGGAAAGTAAAATACTGGCAAAGATGGGTAAGAAAGAACAAGGTAGATGTCAAAAAGAAAGTGTAGTGCTGAAAAATGGGCAAAGCACAGATAATGGAAAGCACGTAACCGTGCGTGTGCAGAGGATTAGAAAGATCCATATAAAACAAAAGCTGATAATTTTCAGCGTTCTGGCTGGCTGTCTTGTAGTCCTGGCAGTTTTTTCAGACCATCTCTGTCCTTATGACCCTTACGCCCAGGATCTTTCCAGCGCCCTTCAGGCACCCAGTCTTCAGCATCCAATGGGGACAGATACTTATGGCAGGGATATGCTGTCCCGGGTGATCAGCGGAGCAAGAGCCAGTATTTTTTCCACTTTTATACTGGTGGCTGTGATTTCCATTTTTGGTACGATTGTGGGATTATGCTGTGGCTATTATGGCGGAATTCTGGATTCTGTTATGATGAGAATTTCTGATGTCTGTCTGGCATTTCCAGGGCTGGTGTTTGCAATGGCGATCGCGGCCATTCTTGGGGGAGGTATCCAAAATGCTATTATTGCGCTGGCAGTGGTCAGCTGGCCAAAGTATTCACGTATAGCCAGAAGTCAGACACTGGCTTTGAAAGAGGAACCTTACATCCATGCGGCGATATTGGCTGGGGACAGCTCTGCTCAGATACTTGTTAGACATGTTCTTCCAAATATGATCGGACCGGTTCTGGTAACAGCTATGCTGGATATTGGGACCATGATGATGGAATTGGCAGGACTTTCCTTTCTGGGTCTTGGAGCGCAGATTCCAATGGCTGAGTGGGGAAGCATGATGAGCGGTGGACGAAGTATGATCCAGACATATCCATGGGTGGTTCTGTCGCCGGGAATTGCGATTTTTATATCGGTGGTTATTTTTAATCTGCTGGGAGATACCGTCCGGGATTACCTGGATCCGAAGAATAGCCGGATCAAGTGATGCGAGACAGTCAGAGGCTGAAATACGCGGCTTCCAAAACACAATTTTGAACTCTTTTGTGCTGTCAAAGCGGAAATGAAATATGTAAGCTTTGGAAAAAAGCATGTTAAATATAAGAGTATGAATAAACACGAGGAGGAATGTAAATGAAAACAAAGAAGATTCTTGGAATTGCACTGGCTGTCTGTATGACAATGGGATTAACTACAGTGCCTGCAATGGCTGAAGAAAAGAAAACATTTGTATTTGGTGATACCACCTTTAATGCGGAGAATGAAGAAGCGGATATCAATCCACAGAACACCTACGCCGGCTGGGCCTGCATCCGCTATGGTGTCGGCGAAACCCTGTTCCGCTATTCCGATACCATGGAAATTGAACCATGGATTGCCAAAGAATATGAAAATGTAGATGAGCTGACCTGGAAAATTACTTTGAACGATGGTGTTGTATTTTCCAATGGGCGTGTCTGTGATGGACAGGCGGTAAAGGAAAGCCTGGAGTCTCTGATTGAAAATCATGAAAGAGCAGCGGGGGACCTTTGCATTGACAGTATTGAGGCAGATGGAAATGTGGTTACCATTAAGACCAAAGAGCCGAAACCGGCATTGATCAATTATCTGTGTGACCCGTATGGATGTATTATTGATGTGCAGGCGGGAATTACCGACAATGGCATTGTAATCGGTACAGGTCCTTATGTGGCTACAGACCTTGTAACAGACGATCATGTTGATCTTGTAAAAAATGAAAACTACTGGAATGGCGATGTAAACGTAGATGAAATTACCGTCCGCACCATTTCCGATGGTGATACACTGGCATTTGCACTTCAGGCAGGTGAAATCAATGCTGCCTATGGTATGGCATATGCAAGCTATCCTTTATTTGAGAATGATGATTTTACGTTCTCCAGTGCTGCAACAAGCCGCGCATTCTATGCATGGATGAATTTTGAAAGTACGGTAACTTCTGATCCGGCAGTCCGCAAGGCAATTGCCATGGGAATTGACAAAGAGAGCTTCGTATCCGTACTTCTGAATGGATACGGATATCCTGCAGTTGGTGCATTCCCGGATACTTTTTCATTTGGCGGACAGAATCTGACTACAGAGAGCTATGATCCGGATGGAGCCAAAAAGGTTCTGGAAGATGCAGGCTGGGTTGATTCAGATGGTGACGGAATCCGTGAAAAGGATGGCGAGAAGCTTGTGATCCGCTGGCTTACTTATCCAAGCCGTCAGGAGCTTCCGCTGCTGGCTGAGTCAGCCCAGGCAACTCTGAAAGAGATTGGTATGGATGTTCAGGTTAACTGCACATCTGACAGTAATACTATCCGTAAAGATCCTGCACAGTGGGACGTATACGCAAGTGCCATGGTAACAGCCCCAACAGGAGATCCGGAGAATTTCTTCACAACCTGTGCTTTGGATAACTCTGTTTCCAATAATGGACATTATCACAGTGATAAGCTGGAAGAGCTTGCAAAAGAGCTGAGAAAAGAATTTGATGTGGAAAAACGTTCTGAACTGGGAATTCAGATGCAACAGACCGTTCTGGATGACAATGCTTATGTGTTCTGTTCTCATCTTAAAATGAGTATGATCATGCAGTCAAATGTAACCGGTCTTGTGGCCCATCCTTGTGATTATTATGAGCTGACAGCAGATCTGGATATTAACTAAGGAAAAATACGCTTTGTGAGTCTGACCTGCCTATGGTGCAAATGAGAGCCAGCTGCCCTGTATGGATAATACACGCAGCTGGCAGAAATATTTTTGGGATATCAAGGAGGAGTTTGCGCGACAATGGAGAATAAAATACTGATCTATGATTCGGTGGAGATATCCTTTGATGGGGAAGCGGTAGTCCATGATGTAAGCTTCTCGCTTACACCGGGCGAAATCCTGGGGCTTGTAGGAGAATCCGGAAGTGGTAAAAGTACACTGATCAAAGCTGCTATGGGACTTCTTGGTTCAGGAGGCCTGGTAACCAGAGGCGACATCTGTTATATGGGACAGAATATTCTGGATATTTCAGAGAAGGAAAAAAGAAAAATCCGGGGAGCAGGAATCGGCATGATTTTTCAGGATGCAGGAGCCTCTCTTTGCCCTATCCGTACGATTGGTGACCAGATTTATGAGAGTATGCGCGCCCATAAGAAAGTGAGCAGAAATGAAGCAAAGGATCGTGCCATGGAATTGTTTGAAAAGCTGAATTTTAAAGATAGTCAGCGCGTGTGGGACAGCTATCCCTTTGAATTATCCGGCGGAATGAACCAGAGAGCAGGGATTGCCATTTCCATGCTGATGAATCCACCGATTCTTTTGGCAGACGAACCTACAAGTGCACTGGATGTATCGGTTCAGCGTCAGGTAGTAAGAGAAATGTTAAAGCTCAGGGAATTGTTTGGAACAGCAATTATAATTGTAACCCACGATATTGGTGTAGTTCGGGCAATGGCGGATACCGTTCTGGTTCTGAAGAATGGAAAAATGGTGGAATATGGAGAGGCAAAAAAGGTGTTGAACCATCCACAGGATCCCTATACGAAGAAGCTGCTGGCAGCAGTTCCAAGGCTTAAGAGAAAGGAAAGATCATGAACACACTTTTGGAAGCTGAACACTTAACGAAGGTATTTGCGCAGAGGGGAAAAGAGCCTTTTAAAGCTGTGGATGACGTAAGCTTTTCTTTGCAGGCAGGAGAAACACTTGGAATTGTTGGCGAATCCGGCTCCGGAAAAAGTACACTGGCGAAGATGATCACAAGGCTGACGGATATTACCGATGGTACTTTGAAATTCCAGGGAAAAGACATTACGAAATTAAAACAGAGCCAGTTAAGGGATGTATATGGAAATATCCAGATGGTTTTTCAGAATCCGACAGGTTCCTTTGATCCGAGAAGAACTTTGGGAGACGGAATCGGAGAGAGCCTTCGAAATCGCGGCATGAAGAAGGCCGATATTGCAATAAGGGTGAAAGAACTGCTGGAACAGTGCGGACTTGAAGAAGAGCTGGCTAAAAGATATCCACATGAGGTCAGTGGAGGACAGTGCCAGAGAGCTGCAATTGCAAGGGCACTGGCAGTGGAACCGAAGGTGCTGATCTGCGATGAAGCTACCAGCTCACTGGATGTGACCATTCAGAAGCAGATCATGGAGCTTCTGGAAGAGCTGAAGGATACACATGGCTTATCCTTTATATTTATCTGCCATAATCTTGCACTTGTACAGAGCTTCTGCGATAAGGTGCTGGTTCTGTATGACGGAAAAGTGGTGGAGAGCGGGAAGCCGGATGCTATTATCAATGAGCCGAAAGAGGCGTATACAAAGAAGCTGGTGGATGCAGTATTTGAGTAAAATAAGCACAGAAGAAAGCCCTGCCGGGCAGGATTGCACTGCGACGATAGGGGAGTTGCCGCTCGAGGCGCCCCACCGCAGTCGGAGAATCCTGCAAGCAGGATTTTTTTTTCTTGAAATTTCCTTGTAAGATATTCCATAAAAGCAGAAAAATATGCAAAATGGGAATGGGTAAATATCCCCCTGGGGAGCTTGTGATACCTGTTGATTCTGGTACAATAGGTTTCAGCAGCAAGGCAGAAAATGCCTGAAATGCGAATTTTTATACATAGTTACATGTAACACCTCCACTCATTATTACATGTAAATACAGACCTTCTATAGAAAGACAGTTATAGGACAAAAGCTTATAACTGCCTTTCTTATCTGGAGCGTATTTGAAAAAAATTCCGCAGTCTGCACGCTCCACTTTGCGGTATATTTCACTCGGATTCGGGAAAAATCTCCACAAATTGTGATGTACATCTTGCAGAAAGCCTTTTTCAGACACGCTCTGAGAAGAAATGAGGGATGGAGAAAAAAGAGTCAGTAATCTTCAGAAAATAATATTTCTGATGATAATAAAAACAAGAGGGAGAACTGCTATGAAAATCAAGAAAGTAATCAGTTTATTATGTACAGCGGCCATGCTGCTGGCTGTACCAGCCGGGAATGTTTATGCTGGTGCGGAGGATCAGTCTGTGGTAGTTACAATGCCAACCACATCAGAACCGGAATCCGGTTTTGATCCGGCTTACGGATGGGGAGCCGGAGAGCATGTTCATGAGCCATTGATCCAGAGTACCCTGGTTCGTACCACCAAGGACCTTGGAATTGAAAATGATCTTGCCACAGAGTATTCCTGCAGTGACGATGGTCTTACCTGGACAGTAAAAATTCGTGATGATGTGAAGTTTACAGATGGAGAGCCATTGACCGCCTCTGATGTTGCCTTTACCTTTAATACCTGTCGTGATGAAAGCTCTGTAAACGATTTTACCATGTTGAAGGAAGCGGTTGCAGTGGACGATACAACAGTAGAGTTTCATATGAATGAGCCATATTCCATTTGGCCATACACCATGGCAATTGTAGGAATCGTACCAGAGCATGCCTATGATGAAAATTATGGACAGAATCCAATTGGTTCCGGACGTTATATTATGAAGCAGTGGGACAAAGGCCAGCAGGTTATTTTTGAAGCAAACCCGGATTACTACGGAGAAGAACCAAAGATCAAAAAACTGACGGTGCTGTTTATGGAAGAAGATGCAGCCATGGCAGCGGCAATGTCCGGACAGGCAGATGTAGCTCACACAGCAGCCTCTTACAGTGACCAGGAAATTGACGGATATGAACTCCTGAGTGTGGCAACTGTGGATAACCGTGGCTTTAATCTTCCATGTACAGAACCAGAAGAAAAGGACGGTATCACATATGGAAACAGTCTGACTTCCGATGTGAAGGTACGACGTGCAATTAATCTTGCTATTGATCGCGAGGAGATGATTGAAAATGTACTCAATGGTTATGGAACAGTAGCCTATAGCGTTTGCGACAAAATGCCATGGTACAACGAGGATGCTGTTACAGAGTATGACCTTGATGCAGCGAAGGCTTTGATGGAAGAAGCAGGCTGGATAGAAGGCGATGACGGAATAAGAGAAAAAGATGGGGAAAAAGCAGAGCTTACCATTATGTTTTCAAATGGAGATTCTGTGCGCCAGGCACTTGCAGAAGACTCTGCGAATCAGCTGCGTGAGCTTGGAATTGATGTAACTACTTCTGGTGTTGGCTGGGATACCGCCTACGATCAGGCACAGTCAGAACCGCTTATATGGGGATGGGGAGCACATAGCCCTATGGAGCTTTACAATATTTATCACACCATCAAAGATACCGGAAGTGCGGAATATTCTCCATATGCAAATGAGACAGTTGACAAATACATGGACGAAGCACTTGCAAGCAGCAATCTGGAAGAATCCTACGATCTCTGGAAAAAAGCCCAGTGGGACGGAAACACAGGAATTACACAGGAAGGGGATATTCCGTGGATCTGGCTGTGCAATATTGACCATCTTTATTTTGTACGTGACGGTCTGAAAGTGGCAGATCAGAAATTACATCCTCATGGCCATGGCTGGTCTATTGTAAACAACGTTGACCAGTGGGAGTGGGAATAAAGAAAGCAATAAGGAATGCTTTTTGTACATATATCAGGTATGAAGAGTAGGAAAAAACGAAACGGATAAATTAAGATGAAACGTATAGGTATTTACGCAGGAAAGAACTTGCTACGAATCATATTACTGCTTTTTGCAGTAAGCATTCTTACCTTTGCCCTTGTATCAGCTTCCCCCATTGACCCGTTACAGGCCAATGTGGGGCAGGCTGCCCTGGGCAGTATGAGTAAAGAACAAAAAGAAAAGCTGCGCTCCTACTGGGGCGTGGATGAACCGCCAGTGCAGAGATATCTGAACTGGCTGAATGCATTTATAAAGGGAGATGGGGGAATTTCTCTGTTATACCGGCAGCCGGTGACAAAGGTCATTGCAGTGAAGCTGGGAAATTCTCTTTTTCTTATGGGACTGGCGTGGGTGGTTTCCGGCCTGGTGGGTTTCCTTCTGGGGGTAATTGCAGGGGTGTTTCAGGGCAGGCTGCCGGATAAGATCATAAAAGGTTATTCGTTGGTGATTGCCAGTACTCCTTCTTTCTGGCTGGCGCTTTTGCTGTTGATCATTTTTGGAGTCTGGATGAAAATCCTTCCCATTGGACTTAGTGTTCCTATTGGAGTAGAAGCCAGCGGTGTTACCTTTTTGGACAGAGTGCGCCATGCCATTCTTCCGGCAGTCACTTTAAGCATAACCGGAATTTCGAATATCACATTACATACCAGGGAAAAAATGATTGATATAATGGAAAGCGATTACATCCTTTTTGCAAAGGCGCGGGGAGAGAAAACCGGAAGCATCATTCTTCGCCATGGCATTCGTAATGTGCTGCTTCCGGCCATGACCCTGCAGTTTGCATCTGTTAGTGAGATCATAGGAGGCTCGGTTCTTGTGGAGCAGGTATTTTCCTATCCGGGACTGGGACAGGCGGCTGTAGCGGCGGGAACTGGCAGTGATGTGCCTCTTCTTATGGGAATTACATTGATAACAGCAGCCATTGTTTTTCTGGGAAATTTCCTGGCAAATGTACTGTATGGAGTTGTTGATCCCAGAATCCGGAAGGGAGGGCTGGGACTATGAGCGAAGGTGTAATGAAAAACAGTTGTTCAAAGGGCAGCCCGGGAGCCGTGGAAAAGCAGAGGACAAGGCTGAACCAGCGGCAGAAAGCAAGGCTTTTGCTGATTTTTTCTGTAGCTTTTCTGGCGGTGACAGCCATACTTGGGGTGGTGCTTCATGATGCCGCTATGGTGACCGATTTTTCCAGAAAAAATATTGCCCCCTGTCTGAAATATCCTTTTGGTACGGACTGGCTGGGCAGAAATATGTTTTACCGTACTCTTACAGGTTTATCTATGAGTATTCTTATTGGCGTGCTGGCAGCAGGTGTAAGCGCAGTTATGGCACTGATTCTTGGAATTTGTGCAGCAACTCTTGGAAAAAAGGTGGACTCTGCCATTTCTTTTGCAATTGACACTGTTATGGGAATTCCGCATATTCTGCTGTTGCTTCTGATTTCCTATGCTATGGGAAAAGGGCTGAAGGGAGTGATTGCAGGTGTGGCGCTGACGCACTGGACATCTCTGGCAAGGCTGATCAGAGGAGAGGTTATGCAGCTTCGGGAAAGTGAATATATTCAGATCGCAGGAAAGCTTGGGCTGGGCAAATGGGAGATTGCGAAAAAACACATAGTTCCCCATGTTCTGCCCCAGTTTATTGTTGGATTGGTATTGCTTTTCCCACACGCAATTCTTCATGAGTCCAGTATTACATTTCTGGGCTTCGGGCTTTCCACGGAGCAGCCGGCGATTGGAGTTATTTTATCAGAAAGTATGCGCTATCTGATCATGGGCAAATGGTGGCTGGCTGTATTTCCTGGAATGATGCTGGTTCTTACGGTTGTGCTGTTTGAAAAAGGCGGTACAGCTCTTCGTCAGCTTCTGGATCCGGGAAGTGTTCACAAATAGAGAATAGCAGGAGGGACTGTCCGGTAAGAGACAGCAGCGTATGAAAAAATATGAGTTGTACAAATAAGAAAAAAATACTGGAAATAGAAGAGCTTTCCGTTTCCTTTCTCCAATATAAAGGGAAAACCAGCAGACAGAGCTGGCTTCCCGTGATTTCAGGCTTATCTGTTGCAGTGAGGGAAGGGGAACTGGTGGCTGTAGTCGGCTCCAGCGGTTCCGGAAAAAGTCTTCTGGCACATGCGATTTTGGGAATTCTGCCTTATAATGCAAATGTATCCGGAACTATGAAGTTCCAGGGTGAATTGATGGACGAAAAGAAGATCAGTGAACTTCGTGGAAAGGAAATTGCTTTTGTGCCTCAGAGCACCTTATATCTGGATCCGCTTATGAAAGTGGGGAAACAGGTCTGGGGAAAAAGAGGAAGAAAAGGGGCAGAAAAGCAATCGGAATTGTTCCGCAGGTATGGTCTGCCTAAGGAAACTGAAACGAAATATCCTTTCGAGTGTTCTGGAGGAATGACCAGAAGAATTTTGCTGTCTACTGCATTAATGGAAAATCCAAAGCTTATTATTGCGGATGAACCTACGCCTGGCATGGACCTGACACTTGCAAAAAAGTCTATGGAGGATTTCAGAAAATTTGCAGATGAAGGAAATGGAGTTCTTCTGATTACTCATGAGATTGAGCTGGCACTGGAAGTTGCTGACAGGATCGTTGTTTTTTATGCAGGAAAAACAGTGGAAGAGGCCCCGGTTTCAGATTTTCGTTCAGAAGAGACCTTGCGCCATCCTTATACAAAAGCATTGTGGCGGGCACTTCCGCAGAATGGCTTTACTCCTCTTGACGGAACCCAGCCTTATGTGAAAGATATGCCGCAGGGATGTCCTTTTGGACCAAGGTGCAGCTGGTATCGGGAAGAATGCAAGGGGGAAATACCTATGTTGGAGGCTGGATGCGGAAGTGTCAGGTGTATCCGGTATTGCATGTAAAACGGAAATACCACCTATCGGCGACATTACTATATAGGAAAGTCAGCGGTTGTGTGCCTGTGGCACTCCCACAGCTACAGACAGCATTCGTAATCCGGGACTTTCATAGTAAAGTCAGATATGGAATGACTTTAATGTATATTGCCTACTGAATAGCTATAACAGGAGATATAAAATGATTCTGGAAGCACGAGATATTTCATTTTCTTATGAGAGAAAAGGTGCAGAACTTTTTTCAAATATAAAATTTAAAGTGGAAAACAACGAAAGAGTGTGGGTGCCAGGACCAAGTGGCTATGGAAAAACCACATTGTGTAAAATTCTGGCGGGTTACCTGGAACCTTGCAAAGGACAGATTTTGCTGGATGGAAAGCCTTTGCCGAAGAAAGGGTATTGTCCGGTGCAGATGATCTGGCAGCATCCGGAAAGGACTGTGAATCCCAGACTGAAAATGGAAAAAATTTTGTCTGATGGAGGGCAGGTTGAAAATCGGATCATAGAGGGGCTGGGGATAGAAGAAGATTGGCTGAACCGGTATCCTCAGGAATTATCCGGTGGGGAATTGCAGCGTTTCTGTATTGCAAGAGCACTGGGAAAAGAGACAAGGTTTCTGATTGCAGACGAGATCAGTACCATGCTGGATCTCATCACGCAGAGCCAGATCTGGAATTTTCTGCTGGATGAAGTAAAAAGGCGGGAAATCGGGTTGATCGTGGTATCTCATAGTGAGGCATTATTGAAGCAGGTTGCAGAGCGAAAACTGCCTTTTACGGCAGAGAAGACAACTGCCTGAAAATTTTGAGTGATTCATTTATTTTATACTTCCATTTTCCAAGAAAAACAAGAGCAGATTTTAACAAAAAAATCCCTTAAAAAAAAGTTATGTTTGGTTAATCATAATTGAAACAAGTGACTATAATAAGGGACGTAAAAAGAAAAAAGAAGTACTTAACAAAACCTCTTTGTTGAAGGCTGCTAAGCGTTTCAGAATTTTGGAGGAAAAGATAAATGAATACTTTAAAAGCTGAAAAAAGAAGCATGGATGTCAAAGCAAAGAAATTAAGAAGAGAAGGATTTGTAACAGGTAACCTGTTCGGCAGAGAAATTGAAGGTTCCATTCCCCTTAAGTTTACTAAGAAAGAAATTGAAGTTCTGTTGAAGAACAACAATAAAGGAAGCCAGGTAATGCTGGAACTGGATGGTAAAACCTATGATGCGCTGATCAAGGAAGTTGATTATAATCCACTTGCACATACAGTAGAGGAAGTTGATTTCCAGGCACTGGTAAGCAATGAGATGGTTCATTCCACTGCTGAGATCATTCTGGAAAATGAAGAGAAGGTTATGTCCGGTGTTCTGCAGGATGAGTTGAAAGAGGTTGCATACAAAGCACTTCCGGCAGATCTGGTTGACAAGATCAAGGTTGATGTGGCTGGTATGAAGATTGGTGATACGCTTCGTGTGAAAGACCTTGAAATCGCCAAGAATAAGAATATCCACATCACAACTGATCCGGAAGCAGTTGTCGCAACTGTAACACCAGTTCACAACGTAGTTCCGGAGACTGAGACAGAGGCTGAAGAGACTGCTGAGGAGAAATAAGCTGGCGGCAGTTGCTGAAATTGAATTTTGAATATGTGGGAATGAAATGGGAAGCTGTTCACTGGGAAATTGGTGGGCAGCTTCCTTTTGTCTGGTATTTCTAAAAGGCGGTTATTAGAGTGTGTTTGAAAAATCTCCCATAAATTGTGACGCACATCGTGCAGAAAGCCTTTTTTAAACACGCTCTAATAAAAATTTGTTACGAATTTTAAAAACTGCTTCACATGTGGCTTCAGAATCCGGTTCTTACTGTACACAATGTAGAAGGTTCGCATGGCGGATTCGTGATTCAGGGGAAACATGAGAATCTGGTGGGTGTCGGCCAGATCTTTGGCAGAGCAGGCAGAGAGGATGGAGATTCCAAGGCCGCCGGCTACAGACTTGCGGATGGCCTCCAGATCGTTCATGCGGGCTACAATGTGCAGGGAAGAAGCCGGGATATTTCGTTTTTCCAGATAGCGGTCAATTTCCTTTTTGGTTCCAGAACCAGTTTCGCGCATAATAAAGGGTTCTCTTAGAAAATCAGAGAAATCAAGGGTACCGGAATCCATTTTTTGCTGATATTGCAGGTAATGCTGGTTGACCGGGGTGGCAATTACAAGTTTATCTTTGCAAAAAGGAATAAAACAGCAGTCTGGTTCGTCAAAGGTATTTCCCACCAGAGCCAGATCCACGCTGCCATCTAGAACTCTTGCCACAGCGCCGAGACTGTCGGATTGCCAGGAGTGAAAATATACGTCTGGAATCTGGCAGGTGAAGGCACTGAGAATACCTGGCAGAAGGTAGGAGGAAGGAATGGTGGAAACAGCCAGGTCAATGATCTTTTTATTTTGTCCGGTGAACTCTTCTATAATGTTGCTGCGCATGTTCAGCATATTGGAGGCGCAGTCATAGAGCAGAAGACCGCGCTGGGTGATGTTCAGCTTCTTGGTGGTGCGGATCAGCAGCCGCGAGTTCAATTCCTGTTCCAGAGAATTGATGTGGGCACTGATGGTGGGCTGGGTCAGGTTCAGCTGGCGGGCGGCTTCGGAGAAGCTTTTATTTTCGACTACGGCTACGAAGGCCTCTAATTGTTTAAATTCCATAGGATAAAAATACTGGTTCCTTTCTCAAAGACTAATTAAGTGTTACTAATGCTGAATTTATAAGTCTAAAATTTTCTTTAATCCCTGGATGGCAAAATCCAGCTCATTCTTTGTATTTTCCGGTCCAAAGGAGAACCGGATAGTTCCGGCAGGATAAGTACCAAGCGTCTTGTGGGCGTTTGGAGCGCAGTGGAGTCCGACTCTGGTCATAACACCATACTCATTGTCCAGCTGCCACGCCACCTGTGACATGTCGATTTCTGGTGTCTGGATCGAAACAACTGCATTTCGGTCAGTGAGATCTTTTTTTCCAATAATACGGATATGTCTGCCAGTATCGTCCAGTGCCTGCAGCTGTTCCAGAAAATAACCAGTGAGAGACAATTCTTTTTCATTTATCGCCTGCAAAGAATGCGTTTTCAAGTACAAAAGTGCTTCATGCAGTCCATAAATTCCAGGCAGATTAGGTGTCCCGGATTCAAAGCGATCCGGCATAAAATCCGGAATTTCTTCCGTATGAGATACACTTCCGGTACCGCCGGAAATCAGTGGTTCCATTTGTTCTGCCAATTCCTGGGAAACCAGGAAACCACCTGTCCCTTGTGGTCCCCGAAGTCCTTTATGTCCGGTAAAAGCTAACGCGTCAATATGCATTTTGTCCATATTAATTGGTACGATCCCAGCCGTCTGTGCAGAATCCACAACAAAATAAAGCTGGTGCCTCTGACAGATTTCCCCAAGGGCATCAAGGGGCATCCTGGTTCCGCATACATTGGAAGCATGTAAAGTGACAATAGCTTTCGTCTCAGGGCGGATCAGTTCTTCTACTTTTTCCAGAATCATAGAGCCGTCCGTTCTGCAAGGAATCCGGTCAAAGGAAATCCCTGAGGAAGCCAGCTGTACTACAGGTCTCATAACTGCATTGTGCTCCATGGCGGATACCAGAATATGGTCTCCTGGTTTTAAGAATCCTTTTAAAATAAAATTGAGACTGGTGGTGACATTCGGTGTAAAAATTACATTTTTGCATTTGGAAAAGTGGAAAAGTTCTGCCAGCAGCTGGCGTGTCTCATAAATAACTTCTTCTGCTGAGTAAGCACTGGAGTAGCAGCCGCGGTTCACGTTAACTCCGTTCATAGTCAGGTAATCCATCATAGCTTGTGCCACACCTGGAGCCTTTGGAAAAGAGGTGCTGGCCTGGTCGAGGTAAATTCGGTTCATGATTATATCCTTTCGCTTGGAAAATGGTTATTTAATATATCTATAATACCACGATTTATCGACAATATCTATAAATACTTAAAATAATCCCACATAATCAATTAGAGTTTTCTGACAAAAAATGCTAAAATAGAGGAAAGATTTGACAGTTATCTAAGGAGGAAAGAGTATGAAAGAAACATTGTCAAAGAAAGAAACACCCATAATCATCGGAGCCGGTGTCATCATCGGAATCATTGCAGTGGCTCTGGTATATTTCGGAAACCCTGCAAATATGGGCTTCTGCATTGCCTGCTTCCTGCGTGATACTTCAGGAGCACTGGGATTCCACAGTGCAGCTGCGGTTCAGTACATCCGCCCGGAAATTGTAGGACTGGTACTTGGCTCCTGCATTCTTGCTCTTGCAACCAAAGAATTTAAGCCAAGAGGCGGCTCCGCACCTGTTACCCGTTTTGTGATCGGAATGTTCGTTATGATCGGCTGCCTGATGTTCCTTGGCTGCCCATTCCGCATGATCCTTCGTCTGGCTGGCGGCGATTTCAACGCCATCTTTGGTTTGATCGGATTTATTGCTGGAATCCTTGCCGGAGTATTTTTCCTGAAAAAAGGCTATACTCTGAAACGTTCCTATAAAATGCAGCCGGTTGAAGGCGGCATTTTCCCAGTAGTGGAAATCGGAATTCTTCTGCTTCTCATTGCAGCACCTGCATTCATCCACTTCACAGAAGCTGACGGTGGTCCTGGAGCAAAGCATGCTGCAATTGCAATCTCCCTGATCGCAGGGCTTCTGGTAGGTGCACTTGCACAGAGAACCCGCCTGTGTATGGTTGGAGGAATCCGTGACGTGGTACTGTTTGGAGAGTGGAAGCTGCTTCTTGGATTTATTGCAATTCTGGTAAGTGCGTTGATCGGAAACATGATCCTGGGATATTTTAATCCAGGATTTGCAGGACAACCTGTCGCACATACAGATGGTCTTTGGAATGCACTTGGAATGGCGCTTGCAGGATTTGGCTGTGTCCTTCTTGGAGGCTGCCCGCTTCGTCAGCTGGTTCTGGCTGGTGAAGGAAACACAGACTCCGCCATCACAGTATTTGGTCTGATGGCTGGTGCAGCTGTAGCACATAATTTCGGACTGGCATCTTCTGGAGAAGGCCCGACTGCAAATGGCAAGATCGCTGTTGTGATCGGTTTTGTGGTTCTGATCGTGATTGCGACAGTAAATTCCATGCGTGAGAATGAAGCGTGAAGTTGATTAAGGACGCTCATTTATAGTATATCTGTGTAAACAGACAATTCCGTTTAGTTGAAATAATGAAAAATCTAAGGAGATTAAGTGTATGAAAACAATAGATGCAAGAGGGCTTTCCTGCCCGGAACCTGTGATCCGTACTAAGAATGCGCTGGCATCCGGTGAGAAGGCATATACGGTAATGGTAGATAACGTAACAGCCAAAGAAAACGTATCCCGTTTCGCCCTGCATCAGGGATATAAGGTGTCTGTAAAAGAGGATGGGGAAGACTTTGTCCTCACTCTTGAGAAATAATGGGAGATTACATAGCCACATTTTTTTCCCATTTTGGAGCTATGTCTTTCAAGAAAAAATGTGAGAAAGAGGGATATCCGGCTACGATCATGCCGGTGCCAAGGAATTTAAGCTCTTCCTGCGGAACCTGCGTGAAATTCACAGGGGAAGCACAGACTGCGCAAAACTGGAACTCCGATGAAGTGGAGCAGCTGGTAAAAATACTTGAAACAGGAAGCTTTCAAGTTATATGGCATAGCTAAAGGTAAATAGCGGATAAGAGGAGAATGTATTATGCCAGAAAACAGGCAGTCTAATTATGACCAGGTAATCGAGAACTGGAGATTGAAATTCCTGGAAATGGATCAGGAGGAACTGATTCGCAAATTTCAGCTGGAAGCTGATGAGGAGTTTCTTTATATCATCTACTTTTCAAAAAGATTTCGAATTGACCGAAAAAACGGATTCATTACAGAAGATGGGAAAAGCCCTGGATTTGATACGGTGATGAATATTTATAATACGTTTTACTATTCAGCAGCTCATCCTGTGGCATCGGGCAATCTGGTGGCTTTTCGCCAGGTGAAGAGAGTGTATCCTTTTGAGGCTGCTTACAGAAGGACGATTATTTCCAGGCTGCAGGAGCTTTTCGCCGGGAAAACAGAAGAATTAAGAAAAGCCTGTGAGGTTCTTGGGGGAACTTTGCTTCCTCAGGGAGATGTGGGGTATGTGCTTCCGGTATTTCCTTTTTTGAATATTGCAGTTTTGTTCTGGGATAAGGATGAGGAATTTGAAGCACAGGCAAACATGCTTTTTGATTCGGAAATCACAGAGTTCATGCATGAGGAAAACGTAGTGTGTGTGGCGGCGGACGCGGTGTATTATCTTACATTGGCTGCCGGAATGACGCCAGAGAAGATATATGCCCAATAGGGGATTATAATATAAAAAAGGTCGTATATGTCAGCGGCCTTTTTATATTGCAAAAAATACTGACCAAATCTTCTATATCATAAAGAGTTTTGCCAGATGAAATTTTTTTCTTGCAAACTTTATGTGACAACCTTACAACATTGTAAGATTCTGCCTGCATTTTGTAATCTGATTCGATGGCAGCAAGTGACTTTTTTAAGTATACTGTTTTTTGCAAGGAAGCGTATGAAAAAGCTCATTGATAAAGGAGAGGAGTAAAAAATGTCATTACTTGAAGTTACAAATCTGAAAAAAATATATACCACTCGTTTTGGCGGAAATAAGGTGCAGGCATTGAACAATGTGAATTTTTCTGTGGAAAAAGGTGAATTTGTTGCAATTATGGGAGAAAGCGGTTCCGGAAAAACTACACTTCTGAATATTCTTGCAACACTGGATAAACCTACTTCCGGAGACGTACTTCTGGATGGAAAAAGCCTGGGACACCTTTCTGATAAGGAGATTTCTACATTTCGAAGAAAAAATCTGGGCTTTGTGTTCCAGGATTTTAATCTTCTTGATACCTTCAGCCTGAGGGATAATATTTATCTGCCGCTGGTGCTGGCTGGTGAAGATTACCGGGAAATGGGGCAGAAAATCCGCCCTATTGCACAGGCTCTTCATATTTATGAGCTGCTGGAAAAATATCCTTATGAGGTCTCTGGAGGACAGAAACAAAGATGTGCAGTTGCCAGGGCTCTGATTACACAGCCGCGCCTGGTCCTTGCGGATGAACCCACAGGGGCTCTCGATTCCAAGGCTGCAAATGCTCTTCTGGACGTTTTCGGAGAGATAAACAGACAGGGACAGACCATTCTCATGGTTACTCACAGCGCCCAGGCAGCTAGCCGGGCATCCAGGGTTCTGTTCATAAAAGATGGTGAAGTTTTCCACCAGATCTATCGCGGCGAGAAAACAAAAGAGGAGATGTATCAGATGATTTCCGATACCTTAACTATTTTGATGACGGGCGGTGAGTATCATGCGTAAGGGATTTTTTGCCAGGCTGGCAGTTGTAAACATCCGAAAAAACAAACAGATCTATGTGCCCTATATTCTGGCGTGTCTGTTCAATGTGGCAATGCTGTATATGATGCTTTTTATCAATCATAATGCAGGAATGAAAACGATCCGTCACAGTGGTGACGTGTTGATGATCACGACTATGGGAGTTGGCGTTATTGTTATTTTCTCCTTTATTTTCCTGTTGTACAGCAACAGTTTCCTCATGAAAAGAAGACAAAAGGAACTGGGACTTTACAACATTCTCGGTTTGGAAAAGAAGCATATCAGCAGGGTTATGATGCTGGAGAATCTGTTTAGTGCCTTGATCAGTTTTGTTGGCGGAATCCTTGTGGGAATTCTGGGAAGCAAGCTGGCGCTTCTGCTGCTCTTGAAACTGATCAAGGTTCCGGCGTCCTTTGGGTTCGAAGTCAGCGTTCCGGCAATCAGAATATGCCTGGAAGTGTTTGGAGCTATTTTTGTTTTGATCCTTCTGGTAAATATCAAGAAGGTTTACAAAACAAACCCGATTCAGCTTCTTCAGGCACAAAATGCAGGGGAAAAGGAACCAAAAGCAAAATGGCTGATGGCGGTTGCTGGTTTTATCTGTCTGTTTATCGGATATTATATTGCCATTACCACAGAGTCACCTCTTTCGGCGCTGGCGCTGTTCTTTGTGGCAGTGGTTCTGGTAATGGCAGGAACGTATCTTCTTTTTACAGCAGGAAGCATTGTGGTGCTCAAAGTTCTGCGCTGGAATAAGAAATTTTATTATAAAACCAAGAATTTTACTGCTGTTTCCGGTATGCTGTACCGCATGAAACAAAATGCAGTTGGACTTGCAAGTATCTGCATTCTGAGCACAGGCGTACTTCTGATGATCTCTTCTACGGTGTGCCTGAATTCCGGACTGGATGATATTATGAACAAACGCTGTCCGGCGGATGTGAATGTGCTGTACCGGGGAAATTCTTATGAAGATCTGGAAAAAATGAGAGAGAAATTACTGGGAAAAATTGAAAACCAGGTTTCTTATGAGAAAATTAACACCGAAATTGCTTTTTCCTCTACGCTTGTGGGAAGCGAAGATGGGAGCTGGAAATTTGCAAATGTTGATGGGAGTTCCCTTATGGCAATGCCAGCCTCATTGGAAACCCTTACCGTGGTTCCACAGGAAGAGTATGCCAGGGTTACGGGAGAAGAGATTTCCCTTGCGCCAGGTGAAGTTCTTGCTTACCACAATGGAAAAACAGACGGTGAGACTCTGGAGATTCATAACAAGGTTTACCAGGTGAAAGAATGGCTGAAAAATTATCAGTATGTGGGAGATAATTTTTCTTCTATGGATTCTTTGAAGCTGGTTGTAAATGACGAAGACTTTTTTGCTTTGTTTTTGCAGCAGGAGGAAGTTTATCAAAGTGCAATGTCTCTGATGGAACTGGAAACGGATGTGTATCTGTCTGGAAGTGAAGAAGAAAAATATGCATCTGCCATCAAAGTAAGCGATCTTGCATCGGAGCTTCTGGATTCCGAAAAAGCAGCTGGAACTATAGAAGTGGGAATGAACTACAGTACTATAAAACAGGAACTGTATAACAGTTTTTACAGTATGTTCGGTGGAATTTTGTTCCTTGGAATTTTCCTTGGACTGCTGTTTCTGATGGGGGCGGCTATGATCATTTACTACAAGCAGGTTTCAGAGGGCTATGAGGATAAGGAACGGTTCGAGATCATGCAGAAGGTGGGCATGACTCATAAAGAGGTGAAATCTTCCATTCACAGACAGATCCTTATGGTATTTTTCCTTCCTCTTGGAATGGCAGCACTGCATATTGCTATGGCATTTCCTATGGTAAAGAGACTGCTGGCGCTGTTTAGCATGACAAACAGCGGTTTGTTTGCCAGATGCACGGTGGTGACATTATTGGTATTTGCTTTGGTTTATGGCGTGATTTATGGGCTGACAGCGAAGGTTTATTACAAGATTGTAGAGAGAAAGTGAGAATACAAGGGATAATAGTTGAATTTATTAGTGTAAAGTGCTACAATGAGAGAGCCTGGGAGGCCAAAACTGTTTCCCAGGCTCTTTGCGTGACTACAGAAGAAACCGGAGGAAATCTCTCATGAAAAAAGAGAGCTTTAAACAAGGAATTACAGATGGAATCCCCATTGCCCTGGGGTATCTGGCTGTTTCCTTTACGTTTGGTATGATGGCGGTGCAGGGCGGACTGTCTATCTGGCAGGCGGTCTTGATTTCTTTGACGAATCTTACGTCAGCGGGACAATTTGCAGGTCTTGATATTATCATAGCAGGAGGTTCCTTATGGGAAATGGCACTTACTCAGCTGATTATCAATCTGAGATACTGTCTGATGTCGTTTTCCCTTTCACAGAAGCTAAGACGTGATGAAACTTGGGGGCATCGTTACGGAGTTGCATTTGGCGTAACAGATGAGATATTCGGAGTCAGTGCCAGTAAACCGGGGAAAGTCAGTGCGTTTTATAATTATGGTGTAATGAGTGTAGCAATCCCGGGATGGACCATTGGAACCCTGCTTGGAGCTATTTCAGGAAGTATTCTTCCTAATTTTATTATGAGTGCACTTGGAGTTGCCATTTATGGAATGTTTTTGGCTGTCATTATTCCGCCATCCAAGAAAAACAAAGCAGTGCTTCTGGTTGTTCTTGGAGCAATGGCAGTGAGCGCATTATTTGCCTGGGTTCCTGTATTATCGAAAGTCTCATCCGGATTTGTGATTATTATTACTACAATTCTGGTAGCCGGACTGGCAGCATGGCTTTGCCCGGTTGATGAAGAAAATGCCAAGGAGGAAGCTCATGAAGCCTAATGTTTATATTTATATCCTGGTTATGGCTGGCGTTACATATTTGATCCGTATGCTGCCATTGGCACTGGCGAAGAAGGAGATTACCAATCCTTTTATAAAATCATTTCTGTTTTATGTGCCCTATGCCTGTCTGGCAGCTATGACGTTTCCGGCGATTTTGTCGGCAACGGCAAGTGTAATTTCAGCTGTAGTGGGATTTGTAGTGGCGCTGATTGCAGCGTACAAAGAGAAGAGTCTGCTGACTGTGGCGCTTCTTGCCTGTGGTGCAGTATTTATTGTAGAAAGAATAATGGCCTTTGCGGTGTAAGCATTACAAAATGCCTACAGTCCGCAAGGGCCTTTTTATTGAGTCATTCTCCAAGAAATCCCAGATCAATTTCCCCATCAAATACAGTAGTCGCCGGACCAGTCATATAAACCTGATCGTCATTTTCGTCCCAGAAAATATTAAGATCGCCACCAAGAAGCTTCACGGTAACCGGCTGATCACGGTCAACCAGCCCGTTCAAAATAGAAGCAACTGCAACTGCGCAGGCACCTGTTCCACAAGCCAGAGTCTCACCGGAACCGCGCTCCCAGACTCTCATCTGGACAGTGTGTCGGTCGATGACTTTTACGAATTCGGTATTGACGCGGTCAGGGAAATTTATATGGTTTTCAAAAGATGGACCGATCTTTTCGATTTCCAGCCCGTCTACGTCATTCATGTA
Organism: Ruminococcus sp. RTP21484sp1_RTP21281st1_A8_RTP21281_210402; assembly: GCF_040914025.1. Classification (NCBI taxonomy): domain Bacteria; kingdom Bacillati; phylum Bacillota; class Clostridia; order Eubacteriales; family Oscillospiraceae; genus Ruminococcus; species Ruminococcus sp. RTP21484sp1_RTP21281st1_A8_RTP21281_210402. The sequence continues at coordinate 4,442 of NZ_JBCPGE010000021.1, read as the reverse complement.
TACGATGGCGTGAGGATTTCCCATGGAAACAGCTGTAAAGTGATAAATCTGTCCGTCTACTTCAATAGGGGCATTTACGACCTGCTCAGACTCAGATACAACTGGAATCAGAGAAGCCTGAAGAATAGGGGCGCCCATATTGACCTTTACCATACTGACTTTTCCGTCACGGATAGAAAGATCCAGATATTTCACGCCGCTTTTGGTCGCTACGCTGATACTGGTCTTGTTTACAATGCCGTAATCGTAAGCATACTTGGCTACACAGCGGATGCCATTGCCGCACATAGCACCCTGGGAACCATCCAGGTTGTACATATCCATCTCACAGTCTGCAATGTCAGACGGCTTAATCAGAATCAGTCCGTCTGAGCCAATTCCAAAATGTCTGTCACTCACAAATTTGGCAACTGCTGATGGATCTTTCACAGTTTCTTTAAAACAGTTCACATATACATAATCGTTGCCGATACCATGCATTTTTGTAAATTTCATAACAAATACCTCCTGTTTAGGCGGTTAACGCCTTGGTCATTCAATTATTTAATTACTCCACACGAATCATATCATAACACAGATCTGTTATCAAAAAGTGAATTTTTCCAAATAATGACAAAGAAGTTGGGGAAATTTATGGAAACTCTTGCATTTTTCCCAAAAGCTGATAAAATGAGGAAAAGATAGATGAATGAATATGCAGAAAGCATGAATAATTATGTCCCCATCTTGTGAAGTCGGTTGTTGTGGAAGAAATAAATAGCAACAGCTTACTATGTGGATGAAGATATAAGGAACTGGTTCTGTATATGAGATTAAGAGGAGGAAAAGAATATGAAAAAATTAGTAGCTCTTGCACTTGGCACAGTAATGGCAGTTTCCATGACTGCTGGCGTATCTGCTGCAACTGTTGAGTCAAAGGATGATCTTAAGAATGCAACAATCGGTGTACAGCTTGGTACAACCGGTGATATTGAAGCTAGTGAATATGAGGCTGACGGAGCAACTGTTAAGCGTTACAGCAAAGGAAGCGAAGCAATCCAGGCACTTATGGCCGGTCAGATTGACTGTGTGATCATCGACTCACAGCCAGCTCAGAAATTTGTTGAGAATGCAGACGGACTGAAGATCCTGGACGAGCCATTCGTTGAAGAAGAGTATGCAATCTGCCTGAAGAAAGGCAATGATGAGCTTCTTGACAAGATTAACGGCGCATTAAAAGAACTGAAAGAGGACGGAACTGTTGATGATATTATGAACAACTACATCGGTGATAACATTGGCGAGACACCATATGAGTCTCCGGAAGATGTAGACCGTTCCAACGGAACTCTTGTAATGGCAACAAACGCTGAGTTCGAGCCATATGAGTACCGTGACGGTGATGAGATTGTTGGTATCGACGCTGATATTGCACAGGCAATCTGCGATAAGCTTGGATATGAGCTTGAGATCGACGATATGGAGTTTGATGCAATCCTTGCTGCAGTGCAGTCTGGAAAAGCTGATTTCGGTGCTGCCGGAATGACCGTTACAGAGGATCGTCTGGAGAGCGTTGATTTCACAGACACCTATGCAAATGCAAGCCAGGTTATCATTGTAAAAGCTGACTGATAGAAATAATACAGCATAAGCTGTCAGAGAAGTGTGAGTCACCTAGATGAATGCTGTTTGGGAAAAGCTTGGAATGTATAAGCTTTGGATACAGGCAGATCAAGGTGACTCCTACTAATGTTACTGACTGAAAGAATGAAAACAGCCAGCATACAGTTCTGGCAGCTTTTCCTATATGGAATGGTGCCGAAAGAGAAGCAGGCACTGCACCATTAGATAAGCAAATAAAAAGGGAAATAATATGTTTGAAAAATTTGGACACGATTTTTATATCAATTTTATAAAAGATGACAGATACACCTGGCTGCTGGATGGTTTGAAAAATACCATGATCATCACTGTTTTCGCCCTGTTGATCGGTATCTGTATCGGTTTTCTGGTGGCAATTATCCGTTCTTCCCACGATAAATCCGGGAATTTTAAAATTGCCAACTCCATCTGCAGAGTTTATCTGACTGTGATCCGTGGAACACCTACTGTGATCCAGCTTCTGATCATGAACTTTGTAGTTTTTGGTTCTGTAAGTGTCAATGAGATTCTGGTAGGAAGTCTGGCATTTGGTATCAATTCAGGTGCCTACGTTGCGGAGATCGTCCGTTCCGGAATCATGTCAATTGATCAGGGACAGACAGAGGCAGGACGTAGCCTGGGACTTAATTTTACCCAGACCATGCGTCTTATTATCATTCCACAGGCGTTTAAGAATGTGCTTCCTGCACTGGTAAATGAGTTTATCGTGCTGATCAAGGAAACTTCTATTATCGGTTACATCGGAATGATGGACCTGACCAAGGGTGCAATGCTGATCCAGAGCCGTACCTACAATGCTTTTATGCCTCTTCTGGCAGCAGCTGCAATTTATCTGATCGTGGTCATGGTATTGACCTTCTTTATGAATAAACTGGAGAGGAGACTGAGAACCAGTGAGCGTTGATAAGAGTAAAGTTTTGATCCAGGTACAGGATCTGAAAAAAGCGTTTGGATCCAATCAGGTTCTGGATGGAATTTCCACAGATATCTGTCAGGGCGAGGTTGTTGCCATTATTGGACCATCTGGCTCTGGTAAATCCACTTTCCTTCGTTCTCTCAACCTTCTGGAGGAGCCTACAGGAGGTAAAATCCTGTTTGAAGGAACAGATATCACAGATCCCAAGGTTGACATAAATCGACATCGTCAGAAGATCGGAATGGTTTTCCAGCAGTTTAATCTGTTTCCACACAAGACGGTAAAGCAGAATATTATGATGGCACCGGTTGCCCTGAAACTGATGACAAAGGAAGAGGCTTCCAGACGTGCGGACGAGCTTCTTGCTCGTGTGGGACTTCCAGATAAGGCAAATGCTTATCCGGATATGCTTTCCGGTGGTCAGAAGCAGCGTATTGCCATTGCAAGATCCCTTGCCATGAATCCGGATGTTATGCTTTTTGACGAGCCTACTTCTGCACTGGATCCGGAGATGGTTGGAGAGGTTCTGGAGCTGATGAAAGAGCTTGCAAAGAGCGGCATGACTATGGTTGTAGTTACTCACGAGATGGGATTTGCAAGAGAGGTTGCAACAAGAGTTTTATTTATTGATGACGGCAAAATTCAGGAACAGAATGCGCCGAAGGAGTTTTTTGAAAATCCGCAGAATCCGCGATTGAAGGAATTTTTGTCTAAGGTTCTGTAAAAAGAAAAAAGACAACCTTTTCCATTGGTTTAAATGGGACTGAGGTTGTCTTTTTTTTGTGTGAAAAAACGCGGTGATTTAAAATCCTATGCGTTTTTCTTCATTTCTTTATAACAATATTTGATGATTTCTTTCCTTGTGACAATTCCGATAAAGTGATCCTGATCATCTATAACCGGCACAAAGTTCTGGTTGATTGCGCGGTCCAGGAGATCCTCCATGTCGCAGTCAACGTGTACCGGTTTGTAGGTGGCTCTTCTGGAGATAGCCATAACTGGTACTTCCTCGGCTGTTTTCATATCCGTGATGTTCAGATTTTTCATTCCCCAGAGAAGATCACCCTCAGAAATAGTACCTACGTATTTTCCATCTGGATTCAGAATAGGAATACAGGAAAATTTCCGGTGTTCCATTTTCTCAAGAGTCTGCCTCAAAGTTTCATTCTCGAAAATGTAGGCAATATCACTTTTCGGTGTTAAGAAAAAAAGTATATTCAATTTGATCCCTCGATTCTATTTTACAGAAGTGGAATACCGCCTTTAGCAGCTTCTTCCTGCATTTCCTTAGGCCACAGGGAAACATGTACTTCTCCAATATGAGCCTTGCGCAGGAAGAACATACAGATACGGGATTGACCGATACCGCCGCCGATTGTGTATGGAAGTTCTTTATTCAGAATGGCCTTCTGGAACGGGAGCTCTCTGCGGTCGTCACAGCCGGCTTCTGTAAGCTGTTTGTCAAGTGCTGTCTCGTCTACACGGATACCCATGGAAGAAAGTTCAAGGGCAATGTCCAGTACAGGATAGTATACCAGAATATCGCCGTTTAATTCCCAGTCATCATAGTCTGGAGCACGTCCGTCGTGGCGCTCGCCATTTGTCAGTTTCTTACCTACCTGCATAAGGAAAACAGCGCCTTTTTCTTTGACAATCTTGTATTCTCTTTCCTTAGGGGTAAGATCCGGATACATGTCTACAAGCTCTTCTGTGGAGACAAATGCAATCTCTCTTGGAAGAATTTCTTCTATGTAGTCATACTGTACTGCCATGTATTTCTCTGTCTTGCGGAGTACGCTGTAGATAGTACGGACAGTGTTAATGAGAGTTTCTACATTTCTCTCTTCTTTGGTGATGATCTTCTCCCAGTCCCACTGGTCTACAT